>JBCCSR010001341.1:0-1805 GCA_039199865.1 Bacteroidota bacterium | reverse complement strand
GAAAAATACAGCATCCCCGTTCGTCTCCCCTTGCAAGAAGAGGAGATTGCCGCGGCTAAAAAAGATTTTGAAGCAAAATTGGCAAAATACAAAGCCGACCTAAAGCTGTTGCAAGAAAAAGAGCATTTCTTACAAGCACAGGGAAGGGTCATGCGAACCATGCGAGTGGCCAATTTTGGATTTTACAACCACGATATTTTTTACAAAAAGAAAAATGTTGTTCCCTTGTTGGCCCGCTTTAACTTTGGTGAGCAATACGAAATTTTTGAGGACGAAATCTTGGTTTATTTGATCACCGCAGAGGGACGAGCAGTCGTTACTTTCAATAGTCAACAGAGGGATAAGTTTAAGTTTAGTCCTGAAGATGAGAATCAATTACTCGCCGTGCTCCCCAACAACAAAGCAATGGTGTTTACCAAAAATGATTTCAAACGCGAGATGGACAGCATGAAAGATGCGGAAGGCAATCCGTATGTTTTCCAGATGTCGGCTACAGAAAAGGAGATCCATTCTCCGGAAGATATTTCTGCCTTATTGGCGATGGACTAAGGTATTTACTTGAAGCTGTGGTAGAATATTTGGATGCCAGTATTCTACCACAGCCTTTATGGTGAAGGGGTACTATGTTGTGAAAACTAAGCTGACGGATTGATAATCGTCTGAAACGACTTCTCGTTATTTAACTTCGCATTTCAATTTCGTTTGATGGTCAAACATCTTGTTCAGATCGGGATCATACTGTTCTTTTCTACTAGCCTTGTGGCACAGCAATTCAATGGGAGTAATGAATTGGTGTATCCCATTCGGCAAAATCACAAAACGGGCTACATCTACATCAAAAAATATGGGAGTATTGACTGTATTTCTCCCAAATACGATTACATTGCGGAAGATCGATCTCCCTGGAATACGACCCAATCTCAACTCGATTATTCTCCCTACCAACTTTTTATCGTCGATGAAAAAATTGGATTGATTGATACGGTATTAAACGAAGTCATTGCTCCAAAATACAAGCGGATTCGTCCGCTTGCCAAAGACTATTTCGCCGTAGAAGTTGATTCTGGCTTTATGCTAATCGATGTCAATGAAGCCATCATTTTGTCCCAGAGGTTTCAAAACATTTGCTCTGCCCAAAAGCCTGAGGAAAATAATATAGATCTTCTATTTGTTCAACAGGACAATCGTTGGGGCTTATATCGAAAGGATGGAAATATTTTACTAGATTTTAGATACGCAGACATACAGCGTTCTGGAACTCCCGGCTTCTATAAGGTGAAACGAAAATTTAGTGATTCCAAGTGGCAATTGATTGATAGTTCGGGAAACATTGTGATTAAAGAAAGGTACAGCGACTTTAAAGTGTTGGATAAAAACCTCATTGCAGTCAAGGAGGGCAGTTGGTCGCTTTACAGTCGCAACCCGGAACAACCCCATTCTCCTCTTTTGATCTCCAGAAAAAAGAGGTATCAAAAAATCAAAAAGCTAAACGGTCAGCTCGCTTATTTTTTACCTTATCATGGAGGAGAATTACCGGCCTCCGAACTTTGGGACATCTCCAGCCAAAAGATTTTAAAGGAATTCCCCACGAAAGAAATTTCGGAAGGAACGTTTAGACCCACCTTCAATCATTTGAGCGATCAGTATACCCAGCAAATTTCTGGAGTACTTCTTGACGGAAAAACGGACTACAAAAAATGTTTGATCAACAATAATGGTGATCGGGTCAGTCCATTTTTTGAAGATATTGAACAGACCAATAGAAAATATATCTTTAAAGGAGTCAGTCGATCAACCCAGGAAAT
>JBCCSR010001340.1:0-1806 GCA_039199865.1 Bacteroidota bacterium | reverse complement strand
TCTAGATGAATCACTAAGCCTTATTCAACTTTTATACCATGTGTTCATCAAAGAACGAAATTCGACGCAAAGATAACATTCATTGCAGTGTTTAAAAAATTAAATCCCCTTTTGCGTCTTGAAATTGGTACTTTTCTCCTTTAATAGTGCACAAAAAATTACTTCCCTTTCCGGATTTCACTCAATCTTTTGTATCCATGAACCTCCATTTGAATCATTAGACTTGATTGCGAATCAATGAACACGTGCATCCAAATAGCCGGAGGCTATTCAGGCGAACGGGTGAAGCAGAGTCGGAACAAATGATCCATTTTCTTAAATACAATATCGTTCGTAATGAAGTTGATTGAATACGAGCGGTAAGTGATTTTCTGAGTTATCCTTATTCGACTTTCTTTTTGAGAACGATTTGTTGATCTTGTTTGGAAAAATAGTGGTCAAATATTTCTTGAATAGCGCCGTATTCATCTTTTGAAATCAAAGGTGTTGTGATGCTTAGATCGAGTAGAATTTGAATTTTATTGCCCAAGACCTTAGAGGAAGATTTTAGGATGACCTCTCGATTGGGCAATGCTAAGTTCTTTGATTCTGGCAATTCCTCAATTTCATAGCCGGGTGGAATGATGACATTACAGAGATAGAGATTCGTTTGGGGATAGTAAAAATCAATGGGCGTATTGCGTTCTTTTGCTTTGAAAGGATGCTCATCAATTTTGCTTAAATAGGGATCGATGTAGATGAAATCTCCATTCTCCAAATCCTCTTTTGAGGCTTGAAAAGTGCATTCCAGCTTAAATGTTTGATCGACATTGTTGGTGTGTTCTGCGATTACTTTTTCAATTTCAAAGCGTTCATCCTCAAGCATTTCTTCTCGGATAAAACGATTGTCATCGTTGGCTTTGTGATAGGCGGTTCTTTGTAAAACAGACTCGTATCGATTGGCAGAGAGTTGCGCTTTGCCAGTGATCAGATCTTCCTGGCTATAATCAATGTCGACGATGAGGACTTTCTTGGATTTTTTTGGTTTAGGGATCTTTAACCAATAGGCAGTATCGGGCTTGCTTTCCAGCAAAAGGGCGTCGTAATTCAAATCATTGACGGGGAGGAGGGACATTGGATGGCTGGGATCTACAACATCTACCAGCTCGTATTTGTCATTTAATTTGACTGCGGCAACGACGTGATTGAATTGCGATCGGAGCGGATACACCTTTGACACAAAACCATGTCCTTTGGTACTAATGATGGCAGGATGTGCTTTTAAGCCTGCATTTTTAAGTAAGGAAACGAAAAATAGGTTGAGCTCGGCACTGTTGCCTTTTTTGACTTTGAGCAGATCACTTAACTTTTGATCTCTAAACAGATGATATTCACCATCCCAGTCAAATTCATTGGTTAGGTACTGATAGATCTTGTCGAGCGCTTCTTTTTCACTTTCCGCTCCATTTAGGATGTTTTTTAAGGTTTTTTTAGCCAAGCCTTTTTTTCCCAAATAGCCTTGGTAATTGTTGGTAGATAAGATGTCTTTTACCAGCTTGGGCCAAGTATTCATGAGCTTTACGTACTCTCTCGTCCCGTGAATATCACTACTCTTGGTGTAGTAGCCTGCCAACTGAAATTGTACTTTTTCCGCAAAGTCATAATAATTGGCACAAAAGGGTTCGTCTTTCAGGGCTGGAAGGTTTTGGAGCACCCAATTATCAAAGGTTTCTTCCCCGCCGTACTTTTTGAAAAGTTGAGCTCCCTTCATCAAAGAACGGTAGTCCAAGCCGTCTTGAATAAAGATGCGCAGCTCACTGTGTAAGG
>JBCCSR010001339.1:0-1807 GCA_039199865.1 Bacteroidota bacterium | reverse complement strand
TTCTTTTTCATAAATTTTATGTTTTGGTGGTGCAATATAGTGTTTTTGGGTGTAACACTTCAACGATTTAATGTGTTGAGGCAATTTACAAATTTCTAAAAAAGCGGGCAGAATTTCACATTTAAAGTATTGTTAAAACGACCGATATCTGGCATTAATATTTCCTTAAATCAGGACTTTCTACTTACCACTTTGTTAAATACAACATGAACCAGGTCTATCTTTCTTTGTTTCCCTCTTAACTCAATATAAAACAGCATTACTTCGACCATAAAATCTTTCGGAGAACTACAGACCAAAACATCAAACCATGCCTGAATTACCTGAAGTCCATACGTTCAAACGCTACTTCGACGCCACCTCTCTTCAACAGCGAATCAATAAAGTGGTGGTTCACGATGATAAAATTATCCGCAATTTGAGTGGAACTGCTTTTGCCCGTCGTTTGAAGGGGCGAACCTTTATCGACTCCTATCGTCGAGGAAAATATTTGTTTGCTCATTTAGACAATGACCATCACGTGCTTTTACATTTTGGAATGACTGGTGATTTGGCCTATTATGCGGACAATGCCGAGGGCCCCAAACACGAACGCTTTGCCTTTCAATTTGACAATGGATATCGCCTAGGTTTTGATTGTCCCAGAAAGTTTGCCAGAATTTTGTATCTCGAGAATTTGGAGGAGTACCTTCAGGAAGTAGGACTAGGGGAAGATGCGCTAGACATCAAACAAAAAACTTTTCTCCAGCTGATGGATCGCCGTAAAAGTGCCATCAAAGGATTTTTGCTCAACCAAAAATTGGTGGCTGGAGTAGGGAATTTATATGCAGATGAAATTTGTTTTCAAACTCGGGTGCATCCAGCATCTCGGGTAGACAAATTGAGCTTAGACCAACGGAAGGATATTTTCAAAAAAATGAAAAAGATCTTAAAGTATGCGGTCAAACGCGAAGCGCATTACAAAGCCTATCCCAAAGATTGGTTCTGGGAATGGAGAAAAGAAGGTGCAACTGGACCAGAAAATAGTCGAGTAGAAAAAGCCGTTGTTGCGGGAAGGAGCACTTTTTACTGCAAAGATTATCAGGTGGAGTACAAGTAAGTAAGTAGCCAGTACCTTGGGGAGAGGAATGGCCAGTTAAAAGTAGATCGATGTGAGTTGCTGTCCTCTTGTTCAGTATCGGAACAATATTCATTACTTTTATGGGTACATGGACTTCCAGCAGATGCCAGTGATGATCGACATTTTGCGCAATGAGAAACCGCTCAACTTCATTTGGTCGGAGGTAAGTCCAAACCTTTATCACCTAAGTAGTGGCGAAGAACCGATTGGGGAAGGAGATGGCTAACTTTTCAGAAAAATAGTAGAGGGGAAACGATGATTGGAAAGCCAATGGCTCCATCTTCGTTTCCCCTCCAGATTACTCCAAATCCAATCGCTTGACATTGTCTTCTGGAAAGCGATCTACCAACAAATAGTTGGGATCAACTCCCGCCTCATAAGGCATTTCGTCGACGATAAAAGTGAAACTGGTATCCTTAGTAGCAATTTGGTGCCGCTCTACCAAGATGGGACGACCATAGCGATGACCCTCTTCTTTCTCCTTGCTAAAAATGCCGATATCTACATAATCGTTATGAGGAATCAAACTTTCTTTTCCCAGAGCGTCTGCCCGAAATTTTTCCATACGGATATCGACCTTCACTTGGTATTGCCCGTTGTCCAATGCTTCTTTTGCGACCCATCTTTTGCAGAGCGGTTGTGATATCCGCATAGTGCAGCAACAGTTGGGACATGCAGACGTCAAGA
>JBCCSR010001338.1:0-1808 GCA_039199865.1 Bacteroidota bacterium | reverse complement strand
CAACTACTGATTGGGACCATCAGTGGCTTGAATATTATTGATCCTCAAATGATCAAGCGAAGATGGATTGCTGATCAGGCACTTAAAGTTTACTTGACGGCTCTACGTTATCCCGATCCTTCCAGTGATGGGACGATCGTTCAATTGGAGGGACTAGAAGAACTCAAAACCGTTGAACTTCCCGCTACCAATCGCTTCCTGACTTTGACCATGGCTACCTCCAACTATTTCAAACCGGAAGAAAACCAGTATGCTTACAAGCTCGAAGGCATTGATTCCGAATGGACGGACTTGGGCAATCAGCATATCCTGAACCTGAACAATTTGCCTTCCGGCAATTATCGCCTATTGCTTAGGGCCAACGACGGTAGTGGCAATTGGACCCCAACACCCTTGTCGATCGACATCAATGCCCAAACCATTTTTTACAAACAATTGGGCTTTTACTTGTTGTTGGCTTCCTTGTTTTTTGGAGGGGCTTTTCTCTGGATTACTCGTTTGCGAAAGTTCGTGAAAAAGGCGACGGAGGAAATTCAGGAAGACAAGGAAATCATCGAACAACAGGCCATCAACGAACGCATCAAAGCCAAGGAGATGGAGCAACAGGCTTGGCAGATTGAACAGCAAGCCCAAAAACTCAGTCAATCGCTCATCGAACTGCAAACGAAAAATGATCAAATTCTCATTACCCAAAATCGATTGATTCAACAGGAAAAACTGGCTTCTCTAGGACAGTTGACTGCCGGAATTGCTCACGAAATCAAAAATCCCCTCAACTTTATCAATAACTTCGCGGAAGGCTCTATTGAGTTGTTGCAGGAATTGTTGAGTAGGACCGAAAAAAATACGGCAAAGTTACCTTTAGAGGAATTGAACGAAATGAAATACCTCATTGAAGATTTGATGCAAAATGCTTTGGACATCAAAGGCAATGGCCATCGCCTCGACCGGATTGTACGCAGTATGATGGACCACGCCCGCGGAACCAATCAGGAAAATCGATCTCTGGACATCAACCAACTGGTAGACGATAACATTAATTTAGCTTATCACGGATACCGCGCTTTGGAACCCAGTTTCAACGTTCAAATCCAAAAATCCTTTTCGGAAAAAATACCCGAAGTACTTGGGTATCCGCAAGAATTGGGACGGGTCATTCTCAACTTACTCAACAATGCTTTTTACGTTGTTAACGAAAAGAGTAAAGCTACCAGAACCTATCATCCGACCGTAAAGATCGACACCCAATTGATTGATGCCAACGGGCAAGGGAAATTTGCGGCCATTAAGATTTGGGACAATGGCATGGGCATTCCCAAAGAAGTCCAGGATAAAATTTTTAATCCTTTCTTCACCACCAAATCTTCGGGAAAAGGAAATACGGGATTAGGACTATCGATCAGTTATGACATCATCAGCAAACAACACCAAGGGCAATTGCTAGTAGAAAGCGAGCCTGGGGAATATACCCAATTTACCAGTCGACTACCCATAAACGAATAAATACTCCACTACGAAGATTAAATAATGCGCTTTGTTTGGACCAAAGCGTAATATTTTTGTGATGTAAAATAACAGTCAATGAAAATATTAATTGTAGATGACGAGAAGAGTATTCAGCGCTTGTATCAACAGCGCTTTAGAAAGGAGATTCGCTCGGGACAAATTGAACTCAGCTTTGCCTTTTCTGGAGAGGAAGCGCTGGATTTTTTGGAAGGTGGCGGAGTGAATAAGCTAACCATGATATTGTCGGATATCAATATGCCCAAGATGAGTGGCCTGGAATTGCTCAAGAGGGTAAGGGTTTT
>JBCCSR010001337.1:0-1810 GCA_039199865.1 Bacteroidota bacterium | reverse complement strand
CATCAGAGCAAGGGTAAGTCGATTAGTACGAAAGTCCCTTTCTTTTTCCAAGTTGGATAAGTGGCATAACTTAGCTATCGGATGGTTCTTCTGGCAATTTAACTTAGAAAGAATCAAGCATTACATTTAACGCACCGCCAATTTTTAAAGAGAATAAATAGTTGTGAGTAGTTGCCTTCAATGGCGGGTAGAAGGCTGTTGATCTTGATTCGTCCATTTCGCTCAGAAAGAAAATTTGAAATTGAGTTTTGGAGGTCCTCCACGATTTTATTCAAATCAACTTTTGTATTTTTCTTATCAGCTTCCGTTTTATTTAATTTTGAAAATTCCAGTACATCTTCAATCAAACTGTTCATTCTTTTTCCTCCATTGATGATGTAAGATAAATAGGTATTGATATCCTCATCTGCTTGAGGCTGAATTTTACGATTGAGTAATCCCGCAAATTGGATCATGTTGTGAAGCGGTGTTTTCAGGTCATGAGAAGCAATGAAGGCAAATCGTTCTAACTCTCGATTACTCGCCAAAAGCTCGTGATTGGTTTTAGGCAATACTTTGTTGGTCTCTTTCAATTGTAGCGTTCTCTCTTTTACTAGGTGTTCCAAGTTTTTACTTTGTCGTGCATTAACGTAGGACAAATGCACGAAGTAAGTGACAACTAAAACCAAAAAGCAAATGCTGATAAGGAAGAGAAAAAGCATACTTCTATCTTTTTCCATACGGAGTTTTTGGTTTTGATTTTCAATCTGTAACCCTCTATTTTCTTTTTCCGCCAATGCCAGATTCATCTGGTTTTTAAGGATCATCTCACTGTGGGAAAAAATGTATTGATTGGCTTCATCATTGCGTGCTTTGTATTGCAGATGAACTTCCAGGGCCGCTTCTAGTCGACCTCTCGCTTGTAAACTCTCGTATTTGAGTCCCAGTGCATCTACCAGGAATTCCTTACTTTCCCCTTTTTCTGCGTATTTGATCAAAATGGAGAGGACCTCATCTAAAGTTTTCCAATCCTTTTTTTGGAAAGAAAATAGGGCTTTGACATACAAAAAATTCATAGTTTGAACGCCTGCCTTTTGGGTTTGATTCAGTCGGTCGATGGCGCGCTCATAACACGCTTCAAAAGCTGCTGGCATCTCTTCAACCATTCCCAAACTCAAATTTGCTCTCAGCTCTGATGCGATGATATAACAGTTGCGGAGATCTCCATCTGGATAGGAAGCCGTTTTTTGCAGAATATCGATGTAGTGACGTGCGGAATCCACAGCCTCCAGAGCAATGAAATTATTAATCAGGCCTTTGTAATAGTAATGCAAGTAGCCTCTGTTCTCAATTTTATCCAAATAGGGATAGGCCGTTTTTAGGGTATTCAGCGCTGCAGAATAATCGGTTGCTTTGGCCAACAGTTGAGCCATTTTGAATCGACTGACCACTTGGGCAGAGGGTGAAGGATACAAATTGGCCAATTGCTGTAGCCGGCTGACGTAGTAATAGACGGAGTCTAAATTATTGGAATATCCCAGACAAATATCTATCAAAGCTCCCAGATTGAACACATTTTCTTCTAAAGAGTGAGCGGAATAATATTGACGCTGGTCAGGTATCCGCAATACTTGGATGCCTTGATCTTTGTCATCCATAGAAAAATAGAAAACCCCTTTTAAATTGTATGCTCTGACCAAAATGTTGGTATCTTGTTCAGCCAGCGCACTTTCCAGGATAGGATGGATAGTTTGGATAAAACCGAGAGAGTCCTTTGCGTAGTAAGCGGATTTGGCAATGATAAATTGGGCCTCGTAAATTAGGCTGTCAT
>JBCCSR010001336.1:0-1812 GCA_039199865.1 Bacteroidota bacterium | reverse complement strand
TTTGCAGATATTTCTTGATCTCCTACCTTGCGATTTTAAGAAAATATAAACTACACTCCCCCCTAACGTGAAACTAAAGATTAACCAAAAACATACTTATCACAATTTTACTGAGTTGGATATTCCTCAATTGGACCGCCCATTGACAGGGCATTTCTCTCAGGATTTATTTCATTGGAAAGAAAGCATACAGCCGTATTGCTTGCGCAACAACACGGTATTGGAGATTCTAGGAATTGATTACGGGCTCCTTTTTGAAGAAGGATTCCGGAAAGTTCCGGTATTTTTTAAGCTCCACCAACAAACTTGTGCTTTGTTTTTTATTTACCGAGAACAAGAGGCCAGGAAGTTTAAAGATGCCAAAAAAAAACTCTCCAAGTTTGGTATACGCCAAGTCTTTTATCTTAGCCAAGTTGATCCCAAACAGGTGACTTACAAGGAAAGTGCCTTGAGTGTACTCGGTTTTAAAGATTTAGCATGGCAGGAAAGTTTGTGTGCGGGCACTTACCAAAGCTGGTGGCCCACAGCGAATGATCCACTTTTCGAAGTTTCCAAAACAAAGCAATACTTGATTGACATTCAGAAATGCCTGGAAGGTTTCCTCAAACATTTTGTCCAACACCTTTTTACCGAAGTTAACGTACCGGACTACAAGCCAACGACGATCCTTCCCATTCACAAAAAATCGCAGTCGCTTTTTCTCAAAGGACCAGAAAATCAGGATATTCTTTTGACTTACTCCACTAAACAAGGCATCAAGTTCCATTTTCCGAAAGGAAGGGTCAGTCGAACTTATCGGGAGTTTTTTTTAGATCAAATACATACTAGCATACAGGCTTACCGTTTGCGCTTCATCCTAAAGGCCATGCCCAAGCACAATAGTTCTATGAAAAGTCATCATCCCATGCTGTAAGTGGGAACATCGAAGTAATTTGACGAAATATCAAAGGAGGCTTGGTGGTCCAAGTATTTTAAAACGCTTGATCACACCAATGCTTCCTCTGCTAATAGTTGGCAAAAAAATCCAAAATGTTCTTACAAAAATTGAATGGCTCACGGAGTACTAGAACCCTTCAATACCATTGACTGTGGTGTATTTAAAACTTAATTTCTTATCGGGATAAATGTGTTTAAAAGCGGATTGAACCATTAAAGTCGCCTCGTGGAATCCACATAAAATCAGCTTCAATTTCCCGGGATAAGTATTGATATCACCAATGGCATAGATGCCTTCAATGTTTGTACGATAATCCGAAGTATTGACCTCAATGGCGTTTTTATTGATGTTCAAGCACCAATTGGCCAATGGTCCCAGCTTTGGAGACAATCCAAACAAGGGAACAAAATGATCTGTACGTTGAACAAAAGTGCCACGCTCCTTTTGCTTGATGACTACATCCGTTAGTTTGCCATTGCCATTCAACCCGACGGCTTGCGCTTGGGTGACGAGATTAATACGTCCAGCTTTTGCCAAGTCCATAACCTTTTCCACGGAGTCCAGAGCGCCACGAAAACTATCCCGACGATGAATGAGCATAACTTCATCAGCCACATCTGCCAAATAAATGGTCCAGTCTAAAGCAGAATCACCACCACCGGCCAGTACCACCCGCTTATTGCGATAAAATTCTGGATCTTTAATAATGTATTCTACGCCCTTGTCTTCAAAGCGGGTGAGGTTTTCGAGGGGAGGCTTACGAGGTTCGAAACAACCCAGACCTCCGGCAATCGCAATGACGGGTGCCTTGATCTTGGTCCCTTTATTGGTGGTCAGTATAAATTGTCCATCCTCTTGTTTGGCGATGGCTTCGG
>JBCCSR010001335.1:0-1824 GCA_039199865.1 Bacteroidota bacterium | reverse complement strand
GTTGGAAGAACGCCGGCAAGAGAGAGCAGAGAAGGAGAAGGAAAAAAAGATTGTTGAAAAACCACAAGAGGACAAACCCCGACTCACTTACATGGAACGCAAAGAGTTCAACCGCTTGGAAAAAGAAATTGAAAAATTGGAAAAGCGTAAGGGCGAAATTATGGAGCAATTCAATCAGCCCGATTTGACGCCCGAAAAAATCGAGGAACTATCCATCGAACTGGGCAATCTCAACAAGACGATGGAGGAAAAGGAAATGCGTTGGTTGGAATTGGGAGAGCTGGCCTAGTTGGACTTTAGAGCGGGCAACAAGAAAAGGCCCGAATGTTCGTCAGAGCATTCGGGCCTTTTCATTTTTGTGAGTATTGGAGGCTTACTTCCCTGCCAGCAATTTAATCTTGTCCTCTAATTCAATTTCATCTCCTGGGGAATAGCTATTGTGCTCGTACACAATATTACCGTTTTGATCCAAAAGTAAGGTCATGGGAACGGTCTGGAAATTTAGGGCTCTTTTCAAATCTTCATTGGCATCCGAAAGGACGAGGTATTCCCAGCCTTTGGTTTCCACCAAGGGCTTGACCTTTCGCATGCTTCGGGCATCGTCAATGGTAATGGCGACTAGCTCCATGTCATAATCATCTTGCCAGTCTGGATACAAATCCGCGATCGCATCTAATTCTCTCTTGCAAGGATGGCACCAGGTAGCCCAGAAACTCAATACCGTAATTTTTCCGTTTTTGGCAAAATCTTGGATATTGACCGTCTTACCATCTAAATTTTTGATGTTTACGGAGGGTAGCGTTTTGTATTTTGCTTCCTTTGTTTGGCTACTCAAAGTAGTGGTTGCACAGAGGCACAATGCCAAAAGTACGAATTGAAAAAATTTCATATTATTTTGTTTTGAATTGATTGATAGTTGACGATTTTTAATTTTTAGTCGCGTAAAATAGCTTTTCTCCCATTAAAAGGTTCTAATTTTGTGCCATTGCACTCGCTTGTGCCCGACCAATTTACGGTAAAAGCCATTGTTGTACAAGCTGAATTCGGCTGATTAACGATTGTTTAACCAAATCTTTGGGGGAAGCGGATTTCGCATTCAGATGAACAAATTTAACGCATAGTAAAATGAAAAGCCAAAAGCAAATCCTGTTCTTTGTCGGATTTCTGTTTTTTTGTCAAATAGTATACGCTCAGGAGACAACCAGCCGATTTTCGGGAAACCTACAATCAGACGCTAGTTTTTTTATTCGTGACAGTGCCATTGGAGCCATTAATACCCCACAATACGATCGCCAACTGTATGGAGCCAACTCTTGGTTACAGCTCAATTACAGCAACTGGGGCTTTGATTTAGGGGTGCGTTTTGATCTGTTCAACAATTCAAACTTGCTCAACCCGACAGGGTCGTACACCGCACAGGGGATTGGCCGTTGGTTCATTAAGAAAAAAGTGAAAAAGCTAGGGATTGAGGCAGGGTATCTCTACGATCAGATCGGTAGTGGAATTATCTTTCGGGCTTACGAACAAAGGCCTTTGGCACTGGACCAAGCCTTGTATGGCGTTAAATTGACTTATGATCTATCGGATGATTGGCAAATCAAAGCCTTTACGGGTAAAATGAAACGGCAGTTTTCCACTTATGACTCCATCTTACGTGGCATCAACATCGATGGGTTTATCAGTAGTAAAAAAGAGGGGAGTAATTTCTCGATTGCTCCTGGATTTGGAATCGTAGGACGGACGCTTTCCGATGAAACGGTCAACACGATTGTCAATACTATTTCAACTTACAATGTAGTAGATAGTATTGGCGCCAGATATACC
>JBCCSR010001334.1:0-1826 GCA_039199865.1 Bacteroidota bacterium | reverse complement strand
TGAAAAGAATCATCAAATTGATTCGCAAAGCTGATCCGGTATTTGTTGCAAAGCTGGCCATTTATGCCAGAGAGCAGATGCACCTGCGTTCGATCCCTTTGGTTTTGTTGGTTGAATTGGCCAAGGTACATCACGGAACGAGTTTGGTGAAAAATGCCACTCAACGCGTTGTCCAGCGTGCGGATGAAATTTGTGAATTGTTGGCTTATTACCAATTGACCAATCGTCGGTCAGGTACAAAAAAATTGAACCGTTTGTCCAAGCAATTGCAAAAGGGTTTGGGCATGGCGTTCAACAAATTTGATGAATACCAGTTTGCCAAATACAATCGCGGTGCAGAGGTGAAATTGAAAGATGCTCTGTTTTTGATTCATCCCAAGGCGGACAATGACGCGCAACAAGCCCTCTTTAATAAGATCGCCAATGATCAACTTGAGGTGCCTTACACTTGGGAAGTTGAATTGTCGAGATTGGGTCAGATCGCTTACGATGATGAAAGTCAAAAGCGGGAAGCATTTCAAGCGAAGTGGGAAGAGTTGATCTTTAGCAATCGTCTGGGCTATATGGCAATGATGCGCAATTTGCGCAATATTTTGCTGGCCGGAGTAGGAGCAAAGGCGATCCGAAAAGTCGCCAACTTCTTAGCAGATGCTGGCCAGGTTAGTCGATCTCGACAATTGCCATTCCGATTTTTGTCGGCCTACAGAGAGCTTGAAATATTGGATTTGTCTTTTACCTCCTATTTGATGGATGCCTTGGAATCGGCAGTAGCGACTAGCGTGCAAAACATCAAAGGATTCGGTTTGGAAACCCGCGTATTGATTGCTGCAGATGTATCGGGATCGATGTACCATTGCATTAGTCCAAAAAGCAAAATCCGTTGTTTCGACATTGGTTTGTTATTGGCCATGTTGCTACGCAACCGTTCGGAGAATGTAAAAACGGGCATTTTTGGAAGCACCTGGAAAAGTGTCAACTTACCGAAATCAGGTATCCTGGCCAACACCATGGAGTTGAACCGAATTGAAGGATCAGTGGGTTATGCCACCAATGGTCACTTGGTGATTAAAGAGCTTTATGAGAAACATCAGGTAATGGATAAAGTGATGATTTTCAGTGATCTACAATTGTGGGATAGTGGAAATGGTGGCAACTCTCTACAACAAGAGTGGAAGCGATACAAAAGAGAAGTTGCTCCCGGAGCACGACTGTATTTGTTTGATTTACTGGGATATGGACAAAGTCCATTGAATCTGGAAACCAATGATGTTTACTTAATTGCCGGATGGTCAGACAAGATTTTTGATGTCCTGGAGGCAGTCGAAAATGGATCTAAGGCTTTAAGTAAAATCAAAAGAATTGGGTTAACATATTGATGAAATGCTGAGGTAGCCTTTGGGCAAAGTTCATCGGCTACCTTAGCTAAAAAAATACTGGTATTTGGTGAAGATGTTGAAATCTAGAAGACGGTTGCTTTGACTTTCATGTCTTTGCTAAATGCTAAAGGAGAAGAAAAAAGAGTGTCGTAGATTGGTCCTACTTCGATTACGGATCGTGAGGTCATGGGTTCGAATCCCATCTCTGGCGCTAGTCAAAATAGTAAAAGCCAGAGTAGCTCAGCGGTTAGAGCGCATAGGTTGACCCTTCGCTTTTCACCTCTTTTTTTACTAAATGGAATGGTACGAAATCAATATATCATCTCTTGCTTGCACGAAAGTCATTTTTATGGAAATCCTAAAATGCCATAAAATATAAAATGATCAACACAGAAAAAAAGGTGCCGTAGAACAGCCTTACTTCGATCCCTAATTCGACAGATGTCCGCT
>JBCCSR010001333.1:0-1827 GCA_039199865.1 Bacteroidota bacterium | reverse complement strand
CGGTTAAGTTAGCCAAAGAAATTGCACAAAATAAGAGCGATACCATTTACAATATCAAATCTTTGATTGATAATGGAGCACAGCTTCCCTTGGACCAGGCCTTGGCTTTTGAATATCAATTTTCAAATGGATTCAACCAGACGCTGGATTATGGCGATATGCAACGGAGACTAGACCGAATGAGGGGGAAATGATGTTCCCCTTTTTTTACCTAGTTGATCAATCGCCTCTTTGAAACATTGACTGCGAGCAAGAACCCGACCACGAACGCAAAAGTGAGCCTAAAATTTTAGGTCAACCGATTTGTGCCTGACGCTATTTCCCCTCTTTAAGCCACAAGAGATAGCCTCCATCCATATTGTATAAGCGAGTAGGATCAAAACCACCGTTTTTCATCAAGGTACAAGCACGGGTACTTCTTCTCCCCGTACGACAATAGACAAAGAGGTCACGTTGATGATCTAGCTTTTCGACTTGATCCCAGAAGTCTTCTGCAAAATAATTGATATTGATGGCATGATCTAGATGCCCCGTAGTAAACTCTTTTTCCGTTCTTACATCAATGAGTATGGGGGAATCTGCGGCGGCCAATTTTTGGGAAAACTCAGCCGGATTTAGATTGTTGAGTTCAGCTTTTAATAATATCCATCGAGGAATCTTACAATACTGGTCTTTCATATTTCTAGATTTTCCTAACCCTGCAAAGTTACAAAGATAAGGCAAATCGCCCATAAAATACAAGGGGTACAACAATGCCATTGTATTTCTACCAAGCGTCGTGGTAATAGGCTAGGATTGACTCAATGTGGATGGACATACAAAATCTGTGGTGGGAACGGTCGACCGAATGATATCCTCAAATGCTCCTTGAATATTGATCAAATGATTGAAGCCCCTCGATTGTAAAATGGAGGAAGCAATGGTCGATCGATAACCACTCCTACAGTGTAAATAATAGGTTTGGCTTCGATCAATCGAACCAATGTTTTGATTGATAAAATCGAGTGCAAAATGTTGTGCGCCATCAATGTGTTCTCCGCTCCACTCTCCCGGCTTCCTGACGTCCAGGATTTTGATTGCAGGTACGGTTTGAACAGCATCGATGAATTGTGCTACGTTGATGGTCTCAATCTGACTCACTTCAAAACCTCCCGCTTGCCATGCCTTGAAACCACCTTTCAAAAATCCAATGGTTTGATCGTAACCCACTCTGGCCAGTCGTTTGACCGTCTCAATTTCTCTTCCTTCTGGGGCAACGATCAAAATAGGCTGTTTTAGATCGGGAATCAAGGCACCTACCCAGGGGGCAAAACTACCATCCAAACCAATAAAAATAGCGTTGGGTACAAATCCTTTTACAAAAGTTTCCTTATCTCTCACGTCCAAAATGAGGGCGTTGGTTTCGTTTGCGGCAGCTTCAAATTCACGGGGGCTCAAAGCTCGACTGCCTCTCTCCATCACCGAATCAATACTCTCATAACCCGATTTATTTAGCCTAGCATTTTTGGAAAAATATTGAGGAGGAGGCAACAATCCGTTGGTCACTTCCTGGATAAATTCCTCCTTGCTCATGTCTGCACGAAGTGCATAATTGTTTTTCTTTTGGTTGCCCAATGTATCCCAAGTTTCACTGCTCATATTTTTACCACAGGCAGAACCTGCACCGTGTGCGGGATAAACCAATACCTCATCGGGTAAAGTCATGATCTTATTTCTCAAGCTATCATAGAGCCAGCCCGCTAAATCCTCTTTGCTCAAGCTCCCCCTTTTTTGGGCCAGATCAGGTCGGCCAACATCACCGATAAATAAGGTATCACCAGTAAAAAT
>JBCCSR010001332.1:0-1827 GCA_039199865.1 Bacteroidota bacterium | reverse complement strand
GATAACTCCTCATGCGGAAGTTGTTCCGATCTGCGTAGTATTCTCCATTAAATGTTCTAAACCAACCTGGGGCATTTGCCGGAAGATCAATACTGGCAGAAATACCCTCAAATTGAGAGTTGGCCAAGGTAATGGCATTTCCAGTGCCATAGACCCAAGTGGCTGATAGCTGAACCCCCTCTTTCACTTTGTACGATCCAACGATACTAATATCATGACGACGATCGTATTTAAAAGGGTACTCTTTGCCAAAATTCAACTCTTCAAATTGACGGTTGGTCCAGGATAAAGTGTAGCCCAACCAGCCCGTAAAGGTTCCCGACTTTTTCTGAACAAAAACTTCCATCCCGTAAGATTTGCCCTGCCCTTGCGTTACTCGGCTTTGCCAATCCGATAAATCAAATAAACTGGCTCCTTCTTTATACGACAACACATTGTTCATTTTCTTGTAATAGCCCTCGATACTCACTTCGTATTGCTGGTTGAAGGTTTTGGCCAAACCAATGGCCGCTTGCCAAGAATCTTGAGGCAAGACTTGCTTAGTGGTGGGCAACCACAAATCCGTTGGCAGACCAATTCCTTCGTTTGTCAACAATTGGACGTACTGACGCATAGTCGCAAATGAGCCTTTGAGGGCCACGCCATTGGACAATAAATAACGCATACTCAAACGGGGTTGGATAGAATAATAAAAAGCATCCTTGAGATTGAAAGCAGAAGCGTGGACACCGATGTTCATTTTGAAACTGTCCCCTATTTTCATATCATCTTCAACGTAAACTGCCAACTCTTGGGCTTTGATGTCTTCTTGACCCAATAAAGTATCCAAAGCATAACTGTCTGTTCCGGCAATCGCAATGTCCAAATCAAATTTTCCCGGTTTAAAATGGTGATGGATGGCGCTGGCTCCAAATCGAATATAGTGATTGGGATTGGGTACAAAATCAAAATCAATCTTGGCCGCAAAATCATTGATTCCCGAAAGGTAACTCACCCCAAAAGAAGTCAACTCCGTTAGTTGTCCATCAATCGTTCGATCTTCTTCCAGGGCCTGCGTATCGAATTGATAACGACTGTAAGTCAAGGTGGTATTGCTAAATAATTTGTTGGTCCACAAATGATTCCAGCGGAGTGCAGAGGTAATATTTCCCCATTGTAAACCCGTGTCTGTTTTGAAACCACCAAATTCATCTTTCTGTTCTTCCTCAAAATAAAAGCGATCTTTTCCCGTGTAAACGCTAAAGTAAAGCCGATCTTTTTCCGAAAATTTATGATTGATCTTGGCGTTTAAATCGTGGAAAAAATAGCCCGCAGTTCCGGAGGAGCCATTGTTTTCAAATTCCCTTTTGACAAGGGGTTTGGTGAGCAAATCGATGTAGGTTCTACGAGCAGAAAGCAGGATAGAGGTTTTGTCTTTTTTCAAAGGCCCTTCAATGGTAAACTTGGAGGCAATCAAACCAATGGAGCCCGTTCCGTGCCATTCGTTGCTGTTTCCCTCTTTCATATTGATTTCGATTACCGAAGATAAGCGCCCCCCATAACGGGCAGGATATCCTCCTTTGGTAAGTTTTACGTCTTTGATTGCATCCACATTAAAAACGGAGAAGAAACCAAACAAATGAGAAGCATTGTAAACGGGCACTCCATCCAATAAAATCAGATTCTGATCGGGACTTCCACCCCGAACATATAACCCATTTTGTCCCTCTCCTCCCGACTGCACACCAGGCAACAATTGGAGGGCCTTCAATACATCTTGTTCTCCAAACAAGGCGGGAATTTGCTTGATTTGCGCAATGGGAACCTCAACCGTACTCATTTGGCTTT
>JBCCSR010001331.1:0-1827 GCA_039199865.1 Bacteroidota bacterium | reverse complement strand
GAAAATTATTGGATCCCATCTTTTTGAAGCTATCGATGATTACTTCCAGAATGGTCCGATCTCCTAGGGGAATCAAAGGCTTGGGAATGATATTGGTCAGGGGTTTAAGCCGGGTCCCTTTTCCTCCCGCCATGATGACGACGGGAATATTTTCCACAACTCTTTCTACGGGCCGCTCCTCATCAAAAAGGTCATTCCAGAATAGGACATTGACCAAAGTTCCCACTTCATCCAAAACGGGCATGAACTCCGTTCGGTGTTGTAGCATCATCTTTTTGATTTCACTTTCTGCTTGATCTTGGTAAGCTATCGTAATCTCTTTCCTCAAAATGCGCCCTACTGGAATGCTAAAATCTTGGTTTTTGATCAGTGCCCTTTGCACATCACCAATACTCAACAGACCAATAAATTTCTCCTCCTCCAAGACGATCAATAACTTCCGATCTGTTTCATCCATCTTGCGAATGGCCTCAAGAATGGTCGTTTCTGGTTCAATGGATATGTTTTGGGTGATGGGAAGTTCTTGTATCATTGATTTGTTTTTTTGGAAGGTCCTGAAATGCTTTTTCTGCCAAATTGCTCTCGGGGAAGACAATGATCCACAGGGTAAGAAAAATGATTTTTGTATCGACCCAAAGGGATTGTTTTTCCGCATACCACAGTTCCAAAGCCCCTTTGTAGGGAGCAATTACACGCTCGTAAAAAACTTTTGGATCTTCTTTTAGATTTTCATCGAAATACTTTTCCTCGTCTCGAAAGACCACCGAACCAATTCCAGTAATTCCCGGTTTGACACTATACACCTTGGCTTGCACCTCTGGGGAATAAGCATCAAAATCTGCTTGCATCAATGGACGAGGGCCTACCAAACTCATGTTGCCAAGCAAGACATTGAACAACTGAGGCAATTCATTGATTTTGGTTTTGCGTAGAAAGCCTCCCATTGGAGTAATGCGGGGATCATTTCTTAAGGTAATACTACCCGACCCCATGTTTGGGCTATTCAACAACATTGTTGCAAATTTCCATATTTCAAAATAAGTGTTGCGGTAGCCAATTCGTTTTTGACGATAAAAAATGTATCCTTCACCTGTTAGCTTCAGACCAATCATAATCGGAATAAGAAGGGGGGATAAAAGCAATATCGCAACGGAGGAAGCGGTAAGGTCGATTAATCTCTTTAAGTATTTATACACTTTTTACATTTTTTGGTCTAATGATTTCCCAGTTTCAATATGTTGAAAATCGGGAAGATATTGGTTCAATAGATCGATGACTTTGGCTTTATTGATCCCTTGTGTTTCAAACAATTGTTGGAAGGCCAAAAGCATTTCATCAATGGCTACTCGGGATTGGATTTCACTGTTCTTCACCACGCCTAAGGCATTGAAACTATGGTTGTCTACTTCGTCGGTTGCCGTATAAAATTCTTCGAATGATTTCTCTCCAGAAGTATCTGTTTTAAAAAAGTAAACGGGGTATTCCGGGTTATCGCTCGTCCATGCTTTAGCTTTTAATCGAGCCTCTTCATCGGAAACACAGTAATGAGGTTTCAAGCCGATGCTAGCCAGAAAGTGTTCGGCAATACTCGAGAAGGTCATCATTTGAGAGGCGTCCAATTTTGGGAAAAATATATCAGAGCTTTTTCCGAGCATACAAGCCAACATACACAATTGTCCGGACTCTTCGGGGGAAACAAAATAGCGCTTTACATCGGAAGGTGCCGACAGTGGTTGTCTTTTCATCATACTCTGGATAAAGCCAAAAAGTAGACTTCCATTGGAGAAAGCAACATTCGCAAAACGGGCGGTACTGATTTTTAAATCG
>JBCCSR010001330.1:0-1829 GCA_039199865.1 Bacteroidota bacterium | reverse complement strand
TCCGTCTCCAGATTATTTGTCACTGGTAAGGACTTCGAATGACTTGATTGAATATTTTCGAAATTATTGTATTGAAAAAAAAGAAAAACAATGGCGGATAAACAAACATTAAACATTATTTATTTCCCTTTGCCCCAAGACAATCTT
The DNA here is from genome assembly GCA_039199865.1 of Bacteroidota bacterium. Lineage (GTDB taxonomy): Bacteria > Bacteroidota > Bacteroidia > Chitinophagales > Saprospiraceae > JALZUU01. The sequence goes on along the minus strand of JBCCSR010001330.1, from coordinate 1,682 downwards.
GCCAATTACATCGAAGAGTCCATGAAGGATTCTTCCTCGCAGTTGTTCACCTACTTTACCAAGCAGAAAGACCTGTTTAGCTTCCTACAACTGTTAGATGCAGATACACCATTTTTATTTTGGATTCATTATCGATTCTCGGGAGGCCGACCCAACATAGGCGTTCATCAACGCTTTGTGAAACGATTTCCCAACTTGATCGCGCGGTACATAACTTTTGGTGAAATTGCTGCTATCAATGGTGTCCGGGTGATCGGAACCAATCACCTTGCTGGAAACTTTTCCGATGGGGAGCAAAAGTGTGAAATTTACAGCTACCGAGTTTTCCTGGAATCATTACAAATTCCTGCTCCCCAAAAAGTTGGAAAAGTATTTTACCCAGCGGCAGAGCCCAAGGCCTACAAGTATTCCTCGGAAGAAGAAATTGATGTTTTGGGAGATTGGTTGTTTGATCAACAACTCAATGAACAGTCTCTCGCTCCGGATAATGTAATGGGGCGAATTTTGGGAGGTGTATTTGGCAACCCCGCAGAAAAGGATTTTGAATTGTCCGTTTTGGCACCTGGTTTTTCTGGTGCTTATTTGATACTGGTAAGTTACAAGTTTAAAGAAGAAACGAGAACTGCTATTCTCAAGATTGCCAAAAATAAAGCCATGTTGGAGCGAGAAATTCGCTTTATCAACGAATACGTTTTGGGTAGGAGTGAGAAGAAAATGCGTTCGGATTTGTTGGTTACGCCGCAAAAGTTTAAAGGGGATTTCATTCTCCAAATTTACGATTGGCACATCTTACAAATGTTTGCTTCCGATAGTATGACAACCTTTAGAAAGGTCGCTAGCGAATTGGGCAGCATCAAACATTTGGCCAAACCGCTACTCAAAAGTTATCGGAAATTCCAGGATATCCTCGGAGGAAAGCCCCGGCTCAGACGAATTCGTAATTTGTTTGAGGACTACTTCTATGAAGGCAAAGAAACCAATTATCGAGGCCTTTATCTGGGGAGAGCTTATCAGCAGAAAATCAACAATTATATCGATCGATACGTAAAAATTAGTGATTTAAAAGAACTGGGTACTGCCTATCACATCACCAACGAGCAGCGCAATAAATTAAAGGAGTTTGTCATCAACAAGGAATACGGATCTAAACTGATTGGGAAGTTTGCCTGTGCGCCTGTGGCCACCATCCATGGAGACTTTCATGGAGGCAATATTATGGCCAATGAAAAAGGAAAAAAAATTCAATTCATTGATTTTGCGCATACTCGAGGAGGACATCGCTATCATGCTTTTTCGGACCTCGCTCGATTGGCCGTAGACATGGAAATGGAATTGATCCCTGACTGGTTGCTGTATTTTCAAAAGAAAAGTCCGCTATTTTTTCAGATTTGGATCGATCACCACCGATCTTGGATCCGTACTCCTATTCTAGAAAATGGTCAGCTGGCCAGCTATGAGATTCACGGGCATCCTGCCTTGGATAAGTGTTATGCTTTCAATCATAGCCTATGGACTTATGCGGTGGGGCTTGCCAAGGAGTTGAATCCCAAAATTAGCCAACCCAGCCACGCCTTTTCCCGACAATTTCATCTAGTGCGCGTGTACAATATGTTCAAATACATTGCTTATCCAAGTATTCCGCACATAAAAAAATTGTATATTATCAGAGCCATTATTGACAT
>JBCCSR010001329.1:0-1834 GCA_039199865.1 Bacteroidota bacterium | reverse complement strand
TTAAATACAGTTCTGCCAATGATTTGCATTAGACGATCACCATTATAATCGATTTCCTGGCGGATCTTTTTCAAAGCATCCGGTGATGGCTGATAGATCCCGCCACCAACGAAACAATCACCTGGTTTTATATGAATGTAATAGCCAGGATTCCCGGAGTTCTTACCACCAGGGACGATTGAGGCACCAAAATTTGTTTTGTATGGATCCTTATTCTTGCTGAACCGAATGTCACGATTGATGCGAAATAGGGTTTTCTTCACCTCGATCCCATTCAATTCCGGCATGTCAGCCTGTACTTTGTTAACAACCCGCTGCACCAATTCTAAAACCTGCGACTTAGCGTCTAGATACCAACTCTTGTTAGCATCCATCCACTCCTTAGCGTTGTGCTTTGATAGCTCCTTTAAAAAGTCAAAAGTCAACTGCAAATTCATGATGCGATGAAATCAAGCATTTTCTCTAATTGTATTGACCTGGATGCTTTTAATAGCACAGTATTGCCTCGAAAATCAACATGCTCCAGGGTTTTCTGTAGCGCTTCCTTAGTAGCATAATGATATGCGGGATTAGCCACTTTCCCAATTTTCTGTCCCACAGTGAAAACCTGCTCAATACCCAATGATCTCGCAAAATCAAGCAGTCTTTTGTGTTCATCATCTTCATTTTCCAGCTCATTCATATCACCAAGTATCGCTACCCGGTTCCCTTCATACTCCGACAGACCTTCTAACGCAACTTTCATAGAATCGGGATTTGCATTGTAGGCATCCAATAGAATCGTTGTTCCATTTTTCCGAATCACCTGCGATCGAGCATTCGATGCTTTGTAGTTTTTAATTGCATCTGCAATTTTATCATCACCAACTTCAAAATGCCTTCCAACAGAAATAGCAGCAGCAATATTTGAAAAGTTGTATTTTCCAATTAATTGAGTTTCATGTTGACTTTCATTAATCTGAAATTCCAAATGAGGATGATGTTTTAAAAGTTTTAGGTCATCTTGCGGATAGATCTCTGCTTCTTTGAATCGCTTAGCCATATTGGAAAGCACGGGATCAAGATAATTTATAAAGACTTTACCACAAGATTTTAGCAAATAGTCGTACAATTCACTTTTACCTCGAATAATTCCCTCCACACCTCCGAAAGTTTCTGTGTGTGCCTTCCCAATATTGGTGATCAAACCATGCGTAGGTTTTGCATAGCTACAAAGCTCTGCAATGTCGCCTACACGATTTGCTCCCATTTCAATAACAGCAACTTCTACTTGGGGATGAATATGTAAGAGGGTGAGCGGTACCCCTATGTGATTGTTGTAGTTTCCCTTGGTTGAATGAACAATAAACTTTTGTTGCAATACTGCCCTCAATAACTCTTTCGTAGTTGTCTTTCCATTGGAGCCCGTAATCCCAATTACTGGTCTCTTGAATCTTTGGCGATGGTAGGTCGCTAATTCCTGTAAGGCCTTAAGCCCATTGGGCACCAAAATGGTTTTTTCGCCATCGTGATAATCCTTATCATCTACAATCGCATAGCTGGCTCCTTTTTCAAGGGCCTCGGCGGCAAATCTATTTGCATTGAAATTTGGGCCACTGACAGCAACGAAAAGATTATCTTTTTCAATTGTCCTGGTATCAATAGATACACCATTGCTTAGCAAAAAGCGTGCATAAAGAAATTCTATATCATGTGACATACTTGATCAAAACAAAGTTAGGAAGATATCTATGGACCTATCTTTACAGCTATGAACCCTGTTTTTAGGCGTTTTCTTGGTTTCTCGGGAATTCTGTTGGTCCTGGTCCTTAGCATTTGGTATTTCATCCAGACT
>JBCCSR010001328.1:0-1836 GCA_039199865.1 Bacteroidota bacterium | reverse complement strand
CAAGAATGGTTCTCATGTGCTCGTTTTTCTATTTTAGCAAAGTGTTGGTAATGCGTTCATTGAGTGGAATGTCGATGGTAAAGGTCGTCCCGAGACCTTCTTTACTTTCAAAATCAATATTGGCGCCCATCAAATTGAGGTAGCCTTTGACAATATTTAGCCCCAGTCCAGTCCCCTGAATGTTATTGGCATTTTTGGCCCGAAAAAATCGGGAAAAAAGATGGGGCTTGTCTTCTTCGGGTATTCCAATGCCTTGATCGATAATTTTGATCACCAAATAATTTTGATTGACCTGGCTGACCAGTCTTATTTTCTTTCCTTCTCCTGAGTATTTGATGGCATTGCTCAAAAGGTTGATCAGACTGTTTTTGAGCAATCGACGATCTAAATACAAGAATTGATCTTCATCTAGCCCCACCAATTCTATCTCCTGACCACATTTGAGGAGGGCATAGACATCGTCAATTAACTCGATACAGAAATCATTGTAATTGAATGCGGAGGGATGGTAGCCAATTTTTCCTTCCTCCAATTTTCCAATCGACAAAAAATCGTTGAGGATGGCGGTGAGCGAAGCGACCGAGGATTTGATTTTTTCGATATGTCGATCGCGATTGTTTTGATCCTCTGCCTTGGTGTACTTCCCCAAAATAGCGGCCGACGACAAGATGGTACTCAAAGGCGTTCGAAACTCATGAGAAGCCATGGAGACGAATCGACTCTTCAGATCTCCCAACTCTCGCTCTTTCTCCAAAGATTTTGTCAATTCTTTTTCACTCCTCATCAATGCCCGCTCGGTCGCTTGATGCTCGCTAATTTCTTGTTCCAGGCGTTTGTTGGCTCGAATCAACTTCTTCACCACGGCAGCCAACTCTTCCGTACGATTTTCCACCCTTTTCTCCAAGTCGGAGTTGAGCTTACGCAAATTCTCTTCGGCCTTTTTTTGCTCGGTGATGTCCACCCCAGAGCTAATGCTGGCCACAAACTGCTGTTCAGCATTCAAAATTAAGCGATTGTGCCAGCTAATCATGCGAACCTCTCCCTCTTTGGTCAAAATGGCATCTTCCAAATATTCTCGCCAAGGCTCCAATTGCCTAGTTTGCCGTTGAAAGCGGGTTTTTACTGCTGTTATTGCGTCGGCAGGAATGACCAAGTCCAACCAGTTTTTTCCAATAATCTCCGCTGGTTCATAGCCCAGAATATCGTGGCCTCTACGATTCAACTTTAGCGTATTGCCATCCATATCCAAGACCACAAAAATATTGTTGGCAACATCTAGATACGTTTCCAGGCGTTCCTTTTCGAGCAATAAAGCGTGAGTGATATTGTTGTATTCGGTTAAATCCTGAATGATCCCGGTAAACACTCGACGATCACTCAACTGAACGGCGCTCATGCCCAGGCGAAAGAGAAAGGTACTTCCATCTCTCTTACGGCCTTGTACCTCACGGATTAGCCCAGTAATTTCATTGATATCCGTATGTAAAAAGTAGTGCAGGTAAAGATCATGATCACTTTCATTTTGCAGAGCAAGCAATATTTTGATGTTGGCACCAATGAGCTCATCAGGTTGATAGCCAAATATACCGGCTGCGGAGGGATTGATCATTTCAATATTTCCCGCCTCATTAGTGGTAATAATACCATCCGTAGCCCGCTCGATGATCGCGGTTAACCTAAGTCGCTCCTCCTGCAATTGCTTGTAGTCCATGACAGCAGTCAAATCTAGTCTGTTTTCGAATAAGAGAAGGTAGTCTTGCGTTTGGGCTTGAGCGTCAGCTAATAATGTATGATCAATAAGGTCAAAAAAATAAAACTTTTTGGGAGATCTATTTT
>JBCCSR010001327.1:0-1838 GCA_039199865.1 Bacteroidota bacterium | reverse complement strand
TTTTGATCAAAAATATACTGCACGATTCCGATCTTGCCATCGATGAACTGGCCTATCAAAGCGAAGCGGAGCGTTCTATTTTATTGCATCAATTCAATCCTGCTCCCAAGGCTTATCCCCGAGAACAAACTTGGCTTTCCCTTTTTGCAAAGCAGGTGAAGACCCATCCCAACAAAGTGGCGATTCAGGATCAATACCGCAGTTTTACTTACAAAGACTTGGATCAAAGAAGCGATCAAGTTGCAGCTTATCTCGGTCAGCATTTTGGACGAAATGAAGAAAAGCCGATTGCCGTTTTGATGAATCGATCCGTAAAACTACTGGTCGTGTTATTGGGTATCCACAAGGCAGGCCGTGCCTATGTACCATTGGATCCTGGATTTCCTGAGGAGCGCCTCGCTTACATTGTATCCGATAGTCAGGCTGAATGGATGATTCGCGAATCTGAAGCACAGTTAGCAAAGATCCAAGGTATCGATGTTATGGATTTAGCAACTTTGTGGACGGCCAGCCAACATCTCGATGGTCCTCCTTCCAAACTTGTTACTGCTGACCATACTGCTTACATCATCTATACTTCCGGGACGACCGGACAACCCAAAGGCGTTGAAATTGGCCATCAATCTTTACTCAATTTTTTGATGAGTATGCGCGAACGCCCTGGTATTCAGCAACAGGATACATGGTATTCAGTGACAACCTACGCTTTTGATATTTCTATTTTGGAATTTTTTGGTCCTCTCATCAGTGGTGCTACTTTGTACATTGCGCATCAGGAGACTTTGATGGACCCCGCTCTGCTGCTGGCCAATTTGGAACAAGTACAGCCCACCATTTTACAAGCCACACCCAGTTTTTTTGAATTGCTTATTCATGCGGGATGGAAGGGGAGTAAGGACTTGAAGGTTTGGTGTGGAGGGGATTTGTTGAACCCTCTATTGGCAAGACAATTGCTTAAGGCAAATCGATCGCTGTGGAATATGTACGGACCTACCGAGACGACCATTTGGTCTGCTTGTAAACAAATTACTCGAGAAAATGAGGCGACAAATATTGGAAAAGCAATTAACAATACACAACTCTATTTACTCGATCATCGCTTAGCACCCGTTCCCCCCGGAGTACCTGCCGCGCTCTATATTGGTGGAGAGGGGCTGGCTAAGGGATATCACCAAAAAGCAGAATTGACTTCCTCCAAATTCATCCCCAATCCCTTTGGAGAAGGCAAAATTTATCAAACCGGAGATTTGGGTAAATGGAATGAGGCTGGAGAAATTCTTTTCCTGGGAAGAAATGATCGACAAGTAAAAATAAGAGGTTATCGAATTGAATTAGGAGATGTTGAAAATGCTTTGCTGAAATTAGAGCCAATTGACCAAGTGTTTGCAGTAATCAAAGCGGATATTGTTGGAAACAAACAGATTGTTGTATATTTGATGTCGGATACGGATTTAGAATGGACGGTGATCAAGTCTGATTTGCGGCAGCACTTGCCTTATTACATGATGCCTGCCCATTTTATTCAACTGCCCTCATTCCCCTTGACGCCCAATGGCAAAGTAGATCGAAAGGCCTTGGCGAATCGGGATGATCAAATTGTTGGACAAGTTGCCGCGTACGTCGCTCCCCGAAATGAGCTGGAAAAGCAATTGGTGGACCTCTGGAAGCAAGTATTGGGAGTGGAACAAGTCGGTGTAAAAGACAACTTTTTCGATTTAGGGGGGCACAGCTTGAGCGCAACCAAATTAATTGGTCTTGTTCATCATCAATTTGAGGTCAAGTTTTCCATGAATGATTTCTTCAAAAACGTTTTACTAGAAGAACAGGCCCAAGTCATC
>JBCCSR010001326.1:0-1839 GCA_039199865.1 Bacteroidota bacterium | reverse complement strand
TGTTAAGTCAGCCCCTTGATGCGTCTAAAATTGCCATCAAGGTAGATTTGTTGTGGGAGAATGATGAGCTACAGGTCTCAGGAAACTATGATGTGAAAATGCGTCAATTCAATGTTTCCTCCGAGATCAAAAAACTTGAATTGAGTTTGTTAGATCCCTACTTACAAAAGGTGATGGGAGAAAGTCAGGGAACATTAAACGGAGCATTCGAATTAAAAGGAAGTCCAGAAACCCCTCGGTTAAACGGCTTTTTAAATCTAAATGGGGTAAGTACACAAATTGCGTTTACCAAAGCACGCTACAACATCGCTCAGCAAAAAATTACTTTTGATGAACGACAATTTGATTTGGGAGACTTGCGCTTAACGGACCCACAAAATCGTAAGGCCAACGTCAAGGGTAAAATACTCCACGATTTTTTCAAAGATTTTGCGTTTGACTTAGCGGTGGTGACTGATGAATTTCATTTTTTAAATACGACCGTAGAAGACAATGCCCTTTTCTATGGCCAACTTTTTTTGAAAGCGGATATAAAGATAAAGGGGCCTCTGGAATCACCCCTGGTAGATATCGCCGCCACGACTTTGTCCCAATCCGATTTGACGCTATCTCCCTTTTCCGAAGCAGAGGTCATTTTCAATGAAGATTACATTGTATTCGGCAATCCCGAACAGCTCAAAGCGCAAGATACCATCAAAGCCATCTACGAGGCGAAAAATATTTTTCCTTTTGATGTAAATTTGAATTTGGCGTTGACCGATGTGGCCAACTTCAATTTTGTGGTGGATCCCCTTTCTGGGGATCAGCTGTCTTGTCGGGGCAATGCAAATTTGATCGTCAACTTCAAGCCCACCGGAGCGATAGAAATGTACGGAATTTATACAGTAAGTTCAGGACAATACAAGTTTTCTTATGGTGATTTTATTCAGCGAACCTTTCAAATCCAGCCCGGAGGTACTGTTGTTTTTAATGGAGATCCCCTTCAATCAAGATTTGACCTAACTGCTTTTCGTACCACTCCGGCAACAACCTATGAACTGATTGCCAATGAAGCAACCATTAGCGATACAGAACGAGTGGAGGCACAAAAAAGGCAGCCCGTTCAAGTATTGTTAAGCATTAAAGGAGATTTGGCTAATCCCCAAATTGACTTTGATATTCAGTTGCCCGATGATGAAGGAACCGTAGTGACGAGCATTGTGGAACGTAAACTGGAAACGTTGAGGAATGAACCGAATGAACTGAACAAACAAGTATTTAGCCTGCTCTTGCTCAATAGTTTTATGTCTTCCTCTTCTCTCTCACCTACTTTGAGTAGTGCTGGCGAAACGGCCGTTTTATCTTCAGTAAGCAAATTGTTTTCTAACCAGCTCAATCGTTTGGCCAACAAATTGATTAAAGGCGTCGAAGTCTCTATTGATGTCAACTCTTATCGTTCTGGTTTTGAGGAGCAGCAGGGAAATACCTCAACTGAAGTAGGGCTAGGATTCTCAAAAAAAATGTTTAACGACCGTTTGAGAGTACAGGCTACGGGAAATGTCGATGTTACTTCCTCTGCCAATACTTCGGAGTTTTCTACTTTGGCGGGTGACTTTCTACTGGAGTATCAATTGACAGCAAACGGGAATTACCTCCTAAAAGTATTCCGAAAAAATAGTTACGATGTATTCAATGAATCTGATAATGCTAGAAATGGAATTAGCATTTCAATGAAGAAAGCGTTGGAGAAAAAACTTGGGAAAAAGAAAAAATAGAGGCTTATGAGTGACCGTATCTACTTGTTTTGGGGCTTTTTGATTGCCGGAATTTTGCTGTCCTCTTGTAGTACTACCAAAGGAC
>JBCCSR010001325.1:0-1840 GCA_039199865.1 Bacteroidota bacterium | reverse complement strand
GTTGATCCAAAAACAAAGGTCTACAGATCTTTTCATTTACAATGGAAAGGATGAAAGCATCCAATCCTACCTGCAGGAAAAACCGGCAGTTGCTGAAAGACAAATTGTTAACGACGGCTTTTACCGAAAAGGCATTCTCGAATATGATGAAAAGACTCGTTTTGATATGACCCAATGCAGTCTAAAGGGACCGCATAATATGTTCAATACCATGTGTGCCATTCACGCCGCCAAGCGTTTGGGTGTTGGAGACGAAGCCATTCAATTGGCGCTCAATACTTTTACCAATGCTCCACATCGATTGGAATGGGTGACTGACATTGATGGCGTTGACTATATTAACGACAGTAAGGCCACCAACGTAGATGCCGTTTATTATGCATTGTTGGCGATGGAAAAACCCATCGTGATGATTATGGGCGGCCAAGACAAAGGCAATGACTATGAGATGATCCTGGATTTGGTTCGCCAAAAGGTGAAAGCCATCGTTTGCCTGGGCTTGGATAATCGCAAAATCGTGGAGACCTTCCGTTCGATTGTTGACATAATTGAGGAAACACAAGATACAACAGTTGCCGTAAACAAAGCTAGGGCTTTGGCGCATTCCGGCGATGTCGTATTGCTCTCTCCGGCTTGTGCTAGTTTTGATTTGTTTAAAAACTACGCCGTTCGTGGAGATGAATTTAAAAAAGCAGTTTTGAGATTAGCGGCTAGTATTTAATGGGAAATGTTTAGATGATAAAAGTCTAAGGTTTTAACCATCACTATTTTTAGCGACTAAAAAGAAAATTATGACTTTAGGAAGTAAAATCTATGCTGGCTTACGCGGGGATCGAACCATCTGGATGATCGTCATCATGTTGGCTATTTTCTCTGTCTTGGCCGTGTACAGTTCTACTGGTCATATTGCTTTTAAAGAAAGAGGAGGAAATACGGAGTTTTACTTAATGAAGCACTTCATTTTTATTGCGGGTGGTTTATTTTTGACCTATCTCTGTTACATCCTACATTACACGCAATACTCTCGGATTTCGCCAGCACTCTTGTTGATTTCGATCCCCTTGTTGGTGTACACCATTGCTTTTGGGGCAGAGGTAAATGAGGCGAGGCGCTGGATTGAACTGCCTTTTGTGGGCTTGACTTTTCAGACTTCTGATTTCGCCAAACTGGCTTTGATCATTTATGTGGCTCGAGCCATTTCGGCCAAGCAGGAGTACATCAAGGATTTCAACAGTGCCTTTCTGCCGATTATTGTGCCCATTTTGATCATCTGTAGTTTGATCGCACCAGCAGATTTGTCGACGGCTTTGCTTTTGTTTTTTACTTGCTTGCTGATGTTGTTTATGGGACGTGTGTCTTTAAAATACATTGCCTTACTGCTCTTTCTGGGCGTTGTCGTCTTTGCTCTGCTCATCATCATCGGGACCATCTATCCCGAGGTAGTAAGGGTAGGTACTTGGATTAGTCGAATGCAAGACTTTCTGAGTAATACCGATGGGGGGTATCAGATTCAACAGGCCAAAATTGCCATTTCAGATGGGGGGCTGTTTGGGGTAGGCCCGGGCAATAGCATGCAACGCAATTATTTGCCAGCCCCTTATTCCGATTTTATCTATGCGATCATCGTCGAGGAATACGGATTGTTGGGTGGCTTTTTCATCATCAGTTTGTACGTGTTGTTGTTTTTTAGAATTGTGAAAATAGTTACCCTTAGCCCAAAAGCGTTTGGGGCTATGCTGGTGAGTGGATTGGGTTTGTTTATCGTCATTCAGGCTTTGGCCAATATTGCCGTCTCCGTTCATTTGGTTCCGGTGACGGGATTGACACTGCCTTTGGTCAG
>JBCCSR010001324.1:0-1842 GCA_039199865.1 Bacteroidota bacterium | reverse complement strand
GCGGCCCTTGGTCAGGTCATCGATTTGGATCATGAATCAGAGCAAATGGTTAGTGGTGTGATTGAAAATATCCCGGAGCATTCTTCCATGCAATTTGATGTTTTATTGTCTTTTGATGAATTTCAAAAATCTCGCTCTTGGCTCCAAGATTGGCAAAGTAATGCTCCCTCCACAATTGCTACCCTCCTACCAGAGACGAATGCCGATGAGGTGAGCGATAAAATTGAGGGTTTTATCAAAGAGCATCATGAAGACAGCAACATCCGCTTATTTTTAAAACCATTTTCCGAATCTTATCTCTACAGCGGTTATGAAAATGGAGTGCAGTCGGGAGGGCGGATCGAATACGTGCGTCTTTTCTCGATGATTGCCATTTTCATTTTGATTATTGCTTGTATCAATTTTATGAATTTATCGACGGCGAGGGCTTCGCGACGGGCCAAGGAAGTAGGGGTGAAAAAAGCCATTGGAGCGGGTCGAGGAAGTTTGATTACCCAATACTTGAGTGAGTCGACCATCATTGCGATGATTGCCCTAGTCTTGGCCTTGGCCTTGGTCAATATATCTCTGCCTCAGTTCAACTTAATTACGGGAAAAACCATTCAATTTGGCTGGTCGACCTCCATCTTAGGTCTGCTCCTGGGGATTACACTGTTTACGGGATTCCTGGCGGGCAGCTATCCCGCCTTTTATTTGTCTTCCTTTGATCCGGTCTCCGTCTTGAAGAGCCAGGTGAAAAGTTCTTGGGGAGAACTCTGGGCTCGGCGTGGCTTAGTGATTTTTCAATTTACCTTGTCCATCGTGTTGATTGTAGCGGTGACGGTCGTCTATCAGCAGATTCAATACGTTCAATCAAAAAGTTTGGGCTACAAAAAGGACAATTTGATCAGGTTCGGTACCGAGGGGAAAATCTACGAAAATATGGAGGCCTTTTTGGCGGAAGCCAATCGCGTGCCAGGCATTACCCACATTTCTAGTGTAGGTCATACCTTGATGTGGCAAACCAACAATACCACTGGTTTGGAATGGGAAGGTAAAAATCCGGAAGATCGTATCCTTTTCGAAAATTTTAGTTCCAACTATGACCTCTTGGAAACCATTGGTGTGGAATTGGTGGAAGGACGGTTTTTCTCTCGTGAATTTGGAATGGATACGGCCAAGGTTATTTTTAACGAGGCGGGGATTGAAGTGATGGGCCTGCAAAATCCCATCGGGGAAACGGTTCGGCTTTGGGACGAACACGATTTGGAAATTATTGGGGTCGTCAAAGATTTTCATTTTGAATCTTTACACGAAGAGGTCAGTCCTGCTTTCTTTCGCTTGGCTCCGGGAAATACCTGGATGATCATGGGGCGTTTGGAAGGTGGTTTGGAACAAGAGGCACTTACGGGTCTGCAAGAGGTTTACGAACGTTTTAATCCGGGCTTTACCTTTGAGTATGAATTTTTGGATGAAGAATATGCTGAGCTCTATGAAGCAGAGCAAAGAGTAGCGACCCTATCGACTTACTTTGCGGGCTTGGCCATTTTGATCTCTTGCCTGGGCTTGTTTGGTCTGGCCGCATTCACTGCCGATCGACGGCGAAAGGAAATCGGTGTTCGAAAAGTATTGGGTGCCTCTGTTGGCAATATCGTTGGGTTGTTGACCAAAGATTTTACGCGCTTGGTGTTGACATCGATCTTACTGGGATTACCCATTGCCTGGTATCTGACCAATGGTTGGTTGGAGCGCTTTGCTTATCGAGTTGAACTTAATCTTTGGTTTTTTGTCCTGGCGGGAATTCTGGTCTTGCTCATTTCTTGGCTGACCGTTTCAAGTCAAGCCTTTAACGCCGCGCGGATT
>JBCCSR010001323.1:0-1854 GCA_039199865.1 Bacteroidota bacterium | reverse complement strand
CGTATGGCCAGAGTTTTAGTATTCACTTGAATGCTGAAACTCTGGCCATACGTGGGGGAGTCCTCTCTGAGGTCAACGGCAACGTCCAGCACTTCTCCTTCTAAAACGCGGACCAATTTGGCTTGGGTAAATGGAGCGACCTGATAATGCAAACCTCGGAGTACTCCGTAGCTGGAGGCAGATTGGTTGTCTTGCACAAACACATTATCAATGCCGCCTGCTTTGAAAGTATTGTAATTGTAGCTTTCAAAAAAGTAACCCCGATCATCTTCGAATACCCTTGGTTCGAAAACTTTTAACCCTTCTATGGCCGTATCAATTATTGGCATCGTCTAATTGGTTTGATGAAAATAGCGCATTTTGCTCATGGTAAAATAGGCATGTATTGTGCCGAATTTGACCTCGTACTATTTCTGACGGAAGAATATTCCGATGGGAACGCCAGTAAAGTCGAAATTTTTGCGCAATTGATTCTACAAATAATTCTTGTAGCTCGCTTTTAGGTATTTTGGATTGTTACAAAAGAAAGCAAAAGCCGGATAATAGGTAGGGAGCTGGGTAATGTATTTGATTTTGATGAATCGCCCACGATGGGAGGGAGGCGGATTGTGTTCGATGGCCTCCAGCATAATTTCATTGAGGACGGAGGTTTTGATGCGTTGTTGTCGATTTTCGTAAACCGCCAGCGCCGTCTCAATGGATTTGAAGATTCGTTTTTTCTCCAACGCAGAAACGAAAATAATGGGCACATCATTGAAGGGAGCGATACGCTCGCGGAGTCGCCGTTCATAATCTCGGGCCGTATTGGTTGCTTTGGCAACCAAATCCCATTTATTGACCAACAACACGATGCCCTTGTTGCGTTTGAGGGCCAGGGAATAAATACTCATGTCTTGGGCCTCCATTCCCGTTTGGGCATCGATCATGAGGATACAAACATCCGCTTCTTCCATGGCTTTGATGGCCCGCATGACGGAATAAAATTCGAGATTTTCCCGGACTTTAGCCTTTTTTCGAATCCCCGCTGTATCGATGATCAAAAACTCTTTGCCAAACTTGGTGTATTTGGTGTGGATGGAGTCCCGAGTAGTTCCAGCAATATTGGTAACGATATTTCTTTCTTCCCCTAAAAGTGCATTGACCAGAGAGGATTTTCCGACGTTTGGTTGGCCCAAAATGGCAAACTTGGGAAGCTCCGGGGCAAGTGGTTGATCTTCTTTAATGTAGTCGGTCACCAGGTCCAGCAAGTCTCCGGTCCCACTACCCGTGAGGGAAGAGATGAAAAAGGTATCTTCGAAGCCCAGGCTCCAAAATTCATTGGCTTCAATTAATCGATTGCCATTGTCCACTTTATTGACGACCAGGATGACTTTTCTGTCGGAGCGACGAAGCATTCTGGCCACTTCTTCATCCAAATCTGTAATCCCGGTAGTCACATCTACTAGGAAGATGAGTACCGTTGATTCTTCAATGGCAATTTTTACTTGGGAGCGAATAGCGGCCTCAAAAACATCATCGGAGCCTTCGACAAAGCCCCCCGTATCGATCACCGTAAAGTTTTTACCATTCCAGTCACTCATCCCGTATTGTCGATCACGGGTCACCCCACTGGTATCGTCAATAATCGCTTGCCGTTCTCCAATGAGGCGATTGTAGAGCGTCGATTTTCCTACATTCGGACGACCCACGATGGCAACAATATTTCCCATAATTTTTATTCTAAGTTAATTGAAAAAAATACGTTCAACCCTTTCATTCGAATGACCAAGCTGATTTCTCGCAGGGTAGGAGTGAAAATAAAATTTAATGGGTTGAGCTTATTTTTGAGCTACTCGCTAGTTTAATCGTTTTGTG
>JBCCSR010001322.1:0-1855 GCA_039199865.1 Bacteroidota bacterium | reverse complement strand
GCAGCGATGATGAGTAGTATCTCTGCAACTTTCAACTCTGCCTCTACCTTAATTACCATGGATTTCGTCAATAAATTTCGTCCCAATATGACCAGTGAGCAATTGGTGCGAAGTGGTCAAATTTCTACCTTGATTCTGGTCATCCTAGCCGCTCTATGGGCGCCACAAATTGGAAAATATGGGGATTTGTTCCGTTACTTACAAGACATTCTTGGCTATATTGCCCCACCCGTTGTTTCCGCATTTATTCTCGGTTTGTTTTGGAAAAGGGCAAGCGGCACGGGAAGTTTCGCCAGCCTCATCTTTGGTTTGTTGATGGCATTGATTTGGGTGGTGGGTATTGTAACGGAGGTTGATCATTGGTTCTTCCAATTGCACTTTCTATTGCGTACCACCATATTATTCGTCTTGTGTTTGATCGTTCACATCGTAGTGAGTCTAAATTCCGAGGAACCTGCTCCCGAAAAATTAGAAGGTATGATTTGGACACCCGATATTATTCGTCAAGAAAGTGAAGAATTGGCAGCACTACCTTGGTATCTCAACTATCGCTACTTATCCGTTTTACTTTTGATTGTTACAGTATTGGTGGTCGGAATGTTCTGGTAAGTGGTCTCCCAAGCTAATTTGCAAAATCAAACTAACATTATAAGCAGTCCCGGATGCTCGCAAGAACATTCGGGATTTTTTATTGGCTCCTCCCTCAATGTTTGAACGAATATATTCGAACCCGTACTACAATGGGTAGATACTAGGAAATGATCGATTAGTAAAAATAATGTTGGAAACCTACGTTGATCACTGGATAAAAATGACGATAAGACTGGTTGAGCAAATCAAAGCCAACCGAGAGTTCCAAGCGATCATTCGAACGCATGATTTGTTGGATCCCAAAATAGATATCCAGATAATTTCCTCCTTGAAAAGGCTCACTCTCCGGCTGAATGGACTCTCCGTTGGAACTCAACTGCGCCGCTCCAAAAGATTTGCCCATTAGTTCCACATAGATGTTGTAGTTTCGGTGATGATAACCTTCATATTTGCGGGGATAAAGCAAATAACCAAATGACAAACTGTAGGCAAAGGCATCTCCATATTGCAAGTGGAAATTCAGAGCGGTATCCGTTTCTCGATAATCAAAGGCCTTGACAAAACCTCCGGTAAAGGAAACAGCCGTTCTACTCTTTAAATAAGTAGCAATTACTCCGGCTCCAAAGCCACGATTGTCTCCCTGCAAGTGGGGCTCCGCTTCATCATGAGCCGTACTGCCCACGGGAGTTGCCTCAGTGTAAAAAGCCATTCTAAAATGTTGATCATTGGCATCTAAGGTTAAGAACCGGTATTTCGCATAAAGATGAATGCCACTTAGCGTATAAGAATAATCTGATCCGTAATTTTTCAACTGAGTGTAGAAAATGGTGTTGGGACCAACGTGGCGATGAGTCAAGATATCGCGAGGCAATTGTTTGCCATGGTGATTGGAAACCATGGGCTGTACCCAAACGGTCAGCTTGGGAGTAACACCATACATCAATCGCAAGGAAAACTGATTCCTCACTAAGCGAACTTCATGAAAAGTTTCGGACATTAATTTGACTCCAAAAACACCTTTGGGAACAGTACTAGCCGGTTCAGCTATGGGGTACAACTCCTGTCCTTGGCTAGAAGTAAGGATTGAAGCAATAAAAAGTAGACACAAAAGAGCGGGGCGAAAATAGCTTGTAAAACTGATCATTTCATATGGATTCATTCTATTGAAAGACATGGATTTTTCCTTCCTCTTTTACTTTTTATACAAGATAGCAAAGAAAGAATGATCCTTTTGCTGCGTGCAAGTCCTACAGGACCATTCGGG
>JBCCSR010001321.1:0-1861 GCA_039199865.1 Bacteroidota bacterium | reverse complement strand
ATAAGCAAGGGGCACAGTAATCACCGAAAACAAAAACAGGGAACAAACCGGATGAAAATGAAAGTTGATGGTCTCCAGAATAATATATCCACTAATTCCATACAAAAGCCTCTTAAAAAACAACAAAGTTGCCAGTGTAATAATCCTCAAGTGCGTGGGGAAAAGCTCCATATTGTAGGTGAAAATGGTACTCAGGTTGAAACTAATGGCCATTCGAATGATCAAGCAGAAAATGCCCTGCGAGATTTCGAACGAAAGATCGTTTTCAAAAGCGTCTTCAAAATATTTGTGATTGTAGTCAATGATAATCAGAAAACTAACAGCCACAAAAATCAAGATTTGGCAAATTATGTTCGTGTTTCTACGCGCCACCAGAGGAGAGTAGAAAATTGCTAGGAGGTTTCCAATAAGTTCGAAGAGGCCCATCAGCATGCCGGCGAGAGGGACGTTGTGGACACCCATGCTTTCAATGGAGTAAATGGTCATGGCGTCGCCAATGAAGAGGGGCAGGGAGAGCATGATGATCCCGAGGAACGGGAGTCCGTAGTCCATGTTGAAAATACCCGTGTAGCTGTTTATGGACTTGTAAACCTTTGAGTTTGTGGAAATTTCGGATAATTTTAAGGACATTATTTGGCTGTTAAACGGCTGTTTTGGTGTTGGTTGGTTTTGAACTTCTGATTTTTCTTCTTTCAAATTTTCCAAAAAATCGCCATGGTCTTCCTCTACTTTGGGTTCGATCACTGTCTCATTTACTTCTTCCTTAAATTCTTGTAATTCTTGGATTTCTCCTTTTTCCTCTTTGCAATCGAGATCCTTTGAAAAAGATTCAAATGAAATGTTATTCAAATCGACAGGCTCCATATTATTGTCTTCATTTGGATTGGCTTGATCAATTTCTTGATTTTTTCTTTTTAAGTCGATTGACACATTAAACATCAAAGCCTTTAAAAATCTAAATCTTTTGCCTCTTTTCTCTCCTTCAAAATTTCCAAATAAAACACCTTTCAGGCAACTATACAACTTCCCCATGGTTGAAAATCTATACAAATAAAAAGGCGAATTAAGAAACAAAAAATACAAAAATGCGCTGAGAACAATCCCAATGAGACTAAAAAGCAAAAAGAACTCATATTCGAAGAGGTACTGAGACACCCAGTGGGTAAAAATCATTCCCACGGAACTTACGGTGAATAAGAAGGGGATGCTGTATACTCGAATCGTGCCGCCCATTATTTCATTGAGAAAAATAAAGCAATTTCCAAACCAAGTGAAGTGCCCAGTAAAAGCAACGATCAGACCAACAATGATAACTTCGAAAGTCGGGACAAATAGTGCAACCATTAGCCCTAAACTTTGCACCACAGCGGTGACAAAAAACAATTTTTTTCTTCCAATTATATCTGCCAAAAAAATCAAAAAACAGCAAAGCAATCCAGACACAAAAATAATGCAAATTGCTGCGAAGGTAGCTTTGTATTCATTATCACAAACCAGCTCGAATTTCATATTCAAAGAGAAATTGTCCGAGATCAGTTTGTATCCAAAGGGGTTTTGGCAAGCCTCCTCTTTGGAACAAACCACTTGATTGGCGTGATTGTCAAGACATCCGTAAATTGGCTTTTGGAAAAGGTAAGTCAGCGAGTTTAGGAAGAAGGTCTGGACCAAGCAAATGAGACTGAGGGAGAGAAGGGTCAGCTTTTGGTATTTATTTTGGTCTCCGGATATCAAAAGCAGGTTCTTGATGCGAAGGCCCTGGTAGTGTTTTTGATATGAAGCTGGAATATGGTCGTTGGAAACATTCAAAGGCTTAGACAATTTATCTTTTGGTTCAATATGCATTTATCGTGAAGGGTTTTAT
>JBCCSR010001320.1:0-1863 GCA_039199865.1 Bacteroidota bacterium | reverse complement strand
GATTGGAGAAACTCAACATCGAGTATTTGATCCGATTATTGGGGAGCAAATTGGTCAACACTTTGGTAGAGGTAATGGAGGAGAAACAACTTCCCAAGAATACAATTGATGGATTGAAATACATTGCCAAGCAATTTGATGAAAGCAATAACTTTAGGCATTGCAAAATGGAATTTGACGTTTTTCTTGATGTACTCATCAAGGGAAAGCAGCTTGATTTGGAAAACCTATGGATGTATTTTCGTCATCGTCTTTTGGTCTTTTTTAAGGAAACACTCCGTCCAGAGCTTTCTTATTACCGAGAATGCTCTACCAAGTGGGTGAGAGATGCTACCAGTCTGTTGGTGGCGGGGCAGCCCGTCCATTACGAAACCAAGCTAATCAAAAATCCAACGCTCCGCTCGCTTCTTGTGGAGAAGCAATTGAAACTTTCGGTTGACTACAAAGATACCCTCAAAATCTTTGATAATTTTTTTCAAGACCAAAAAATGGATGGGCGATTGAGGAAAATGGCAACACTTCGTGAAAATGACCCGGCAAATGATTTTTATCAGGTCAAACAGGCGGTGATCACCAGATTAGAAAAAATTAAAGTAAGACGTTACAACTTACTTTACGAGTATCTCCATTCCATCAAGTTTACGAACACCACCGATCGTTTGCAAGTCTACGGGGGTGCCCTGGGCATTTGGGATCAAGAGGGAAGAGAATTGGTCCGCATTCAAGATCGCAATTACATGCGAGATTATTATCGTCCAAGATTTTATAGCAATGATCCTTGGTATGAAGCCAATAATCTTACGGACATGTGGTATGATTTACCGGAACGTTATTTGAATGAGCAGGATTTTCGTTGGGAGGATAATCCGTATGCAGACAGCATCAATATGATGTTTTTTGCAGAACGCAAGCAATTGCTACAACCGGAATTTTACCAAAACTTTAGTTCTGAGCGGAACATCTTGAATGACATAGAAAAGAGAGAACAGTTTCTCTTTTGCGAAGATGGGGAGGTCGGAGCATTCATCTTGTTGTATCGCTTTCTAAACGCAATGGTACATACGCCAATTGATTTGAATGCGTCAAAAGCGGAAGAGGAGTCCAAGGGGGAGGATCCGATATTTGCTAAATTATTGGGGGAGATACGCGAAAAATACATTGCACTACTCGACTACCATCAAGCAATTGGTTTGTCCGTATCTGACTGGTGTGTCTACAAACCTGAAGAGCTGAATAGCCCGGATCTAAAATGCACCTATCTCGATTATGTAATTATGCTTTGTCATTGTTTTGACCAGGCAGAGGGAAAGGAAGAGGAGGAGGAAAACTGTAGAAACATTCTGGGGGAAAATTGGTACGGCGATGTTTTGAAAAAGGCCAACAAAATGATGGAGCACATCTTTAATACGGACCATCAAGTGAAGTTCAATTTTTCGGAAAAAAAACTATCTGACCAGCAAAACGGAAATGCCTATGATCGTTTTGAAGATCGAGCGAGAAAGGAGCAATTCTATTTGGACATTCAAGCCGGCATTGATCGGGGAGCACACACCTTGTTGGAAGATCTCGGTATACAAGGACTCATTTTCGACTCTTTGGGAAAGGGATATGAGAGTTCTGCAAACCTCATTAAAATTACCGAGCGGTACATCAATTTATGTCGATTTATTGAAAAGGAGTTAAATCCATTAAAGAGAGAATACAAGGTCAAGAGTAATTTTTCGGGATACAAATCAACCATCAATCCCGAACAGTACTTCATTGATCAGGGGGTCAATAAAATCAATCGGAAAGACAATGGGAATTTTTATCGAGGGCGAGTTCAGTATTTGGCCGATATCAGATCAAAAATTGTTCGAACTG
>JBCCSR010001319.1:0-1867 GCA_039199865.1 Bacteroidota bacterium | reverse complement strand
GTGATTTTAAGAATTATGGTAATGAAAGGTATGAGCATAGCATTACTCCCATGTATTTGTTTGGTAAACATTGTCCTCCATCTTGGAAAAATGATTAATGTTAAAATTTGAATCATGAAAAGAGGGAATTTCCTTTTCTAGTTTAGGTGTCATATTCAGATCAATTAGAATACAAACCAGCTAGTAACAGTATAGCATCGTTTAGTACTGCCATACCTAGCACTGCCCTTGCAGTCAGCCAATAAATAACGCTGGGAGGAGGGGAAACGACATCTAAAATCCTCTGCCCAATGAGTGGTGACAAACCAACTGATTCAATCATGAAAATTCCTTTTGGTCTAAAAAAAGTGGCGACGCTTTGCATCCTAAAACATGAAGACAATTTGCTTTTGCTCAAGCGGGCCAAGGAACCCAACAAGGATACTTTTACTCCCGTGGGTGGCAAACTAGCACCCTTTGAAAGTCCTCTAGCTGCCGCTATACGAGAGACCCATGAAGAGACGGGCATTCAATTGGACCAAATGAAATACTGTGGATTATTGACGGAAAGCGCTCCTAGTAAATACAATTGGGTCAACTATGTTTACCTCGCTGAGATTGACTTTATTTCCCCTCCTTTTTGCAATGAAGGCGTATTAAAATGGATCCCTTACGCGGCGCTACCTGAAATTCCTACTCCCAAGACGGATGCCTACATTTACCAGTATGTCTTTGATCAACAACCCTTTGCTTTCCATGCCAGCTTTGACGAGCAGTTGAATTTGTTGGAAATGCGCGAAGAAATGGAAAACCGATTGATTTATTCCCACCCCCAGGGAAATCAAGGAAAATAAGCTGTGGTTGACCTTTGAAATAGTATTTTTTGCTGTCTTGGTAAGCCGTTGGGCTAAGCAGCAGCTGAAGGTCAATGACTTGTCAACTGGACCTGTAAAAATGAAAAATTTAAATTGCTTGGGGAATTTTAATCCGGAAAATGATATATTTGACCGTCTTTTATTGGTCAGTTGATGGCTCAGCTTCACTAAAGCGCCCATAAACTTGCTGTCTTTTCAGACCAAACTTTCATAGAATACATGAATTTTTAATATCCGCTTACGGATATTCCATCTAGCGCATCGCTAGGTATCTGATAGTGGCTTGACTTTAGGCAAAGGGGATCGTCCTCTGGTAAAATATTTGGTCATTTTTAATTTTTGGAACAAAAAAATCATTTTCTATGAAAAAGAAATTCATTCTATTTTGCACCACTATTTGTATGATATTGGGTTTGAACAATAAGGCCTTAAGTCAAGGCAACTCATTTTATGTCGAACTTTTCGGCAATGGGCTGATATTTTCTGCCAACTACGACATGAGATTTACTCAAAGTAATGTGGGGCTCGGAGGAAGAGTGGGTTTGGGGTATGTCGGTGGTGTGAATAGCTCCGTGTTGACTATTCCGGTGATGGCCAATTACTTATTGGGTAAAGACGGTAAATACTTTGAAGTTGGAGGGGGCCTAACTTTTGTATCGGCCAATGTAGATTTTATCGGTGACAACGATTCGGCATCTGCCGTTTGGGGCACATTGTCTTTTATGTATAGATACCAACCCATAGATGGCGGTTTCATGTGGAAAATAGGCATCACTCCACTCATTGCGGATGGTGTTTTCTTTCCCTACTGGTTTGGCCTGGGCTTGGGGTATTGTTGGTAACAATCCAATCCTCAACCTACAAGAGCAATGGTCGTAACACGAATGCGCTCAAGAGCTTCCATTGGCTGGATCCAAATTGAATATTGGGCGCCCAAACCATCCTTGCTTAGGGGGGCTGAATGATACAGGAGAAAGTCAAAAAAATGATCCCAAGCTTCTAGCAAAACTTGG
>JBCCSR010001318.1:0-1868 GCA_039199865.1 Bacteroidota bacterium | reverse complement strand
GATTACTTTGCCATCTTTGACAATACCGACCGCCAGGCCCGGTAGATCATCATCAGTATATTGATAAAGTAGTTTGGTAATGGAATCGCGATCAATCTCCATTTTCGGTTGAGAAAATAGATTTAGAGCGAATAATACGAATAGTGCCAATAGGCCTTTTTGCTTTGTCATGATTATTATTTTTGGTCCAAATTAGGTCCAAAAAGTGCCCATTTCGCTCCATATTACCATTTGAACCCTATTCTACAGCTGATTTTTCGTAATAAATTGTTTTGGTGTAATCCCGGTATGTTTTTTAAAGGCGCGATTAAAAGTAGTCTTAGAATTGAATCCACAATCCATTGCGATGCCCAATAAAGTATTATCGACATGTTCGCCATTTTTCAACTTTTCAATGACTGCCTCCGCTCGCTTTTTGTTGACAAAATCGTTGAAGTTCATTTTAAACTCCCGATTGATCACTTTTGAAATGATATTCCGATTGGTATGCAAAAGACCTGCGAGATCGGTTAGGGTCAAATTGGGATTGATGTAAATGTCCTTGGTTTCAAAAAGGCGATTGATCTTATCCTTCCATTCATAGAGGACCAAGGTTTCCTCCGAGTCGTTTGGTGCTACAATGGTCGTGTCATTTCCCGATACTTCAAAGTCCAGCAACAATTTGGCTTCTAGTCTCATGGTTGTTATAATGGTATTCGAATAGCCCGTTATAGAGATGTAAACCAACAAAATTGAAAAACAGAGATAATACCAATATTTACTGCCAAAGTTCCCCCATTCAGGATTCAAAATAAAGAACAGCACTCTGAGCACTAAGATTAGACTAAAAGCAATGGCAAAATGCTTGATCCATTTGAAGGCAATTTCGTCGGCAAAACTGACCTCCTGTAAGGATAATTTGCGGTAATTCAAATAATGCTTCAAACTGTTAAATAAATAGAAAAGCATCGAGATCAAACCCGCCATTTGGTACCAAAAAGCCAAGTCCTTATCTCTACCATTGGCGTAGAAATAAAATTCGTCCAAGATCAATTTATCAGTAATGAAAACGACCAGACTATAAATCAGATAAGCGAAAGCAGGTAAAAAATGAATGTAATCGAGGGAGGTGAGCTTTAACTCCCGATTCAATAGAGATCTAACATAAAAAAAGAATACGGGACCGATCAAAAACAACTGTTGGAAGGGCACGAAAAATAAGAA
The DNA here is from genome assembly GCA_039199865.1 of Bacteroidota bacterium. Taxonomy (GTDB): domain Bacteria; phylum Bacteroidota; class Bacteroidia; order Chitinophagales; family Saprospiraceae; genus JALZUU01. The sequence continues at coordinate 665 of JBCCSR010001318.1, read as the reverse complement.
CTCCCGGTAGCTTCTTACCGAATACCAGCCCGCATATCCAAACATAAATGGACAAATATATAAGCCTCCCAAAAATACAAATGCGGCCAACCACTTGCTGTGTTTTTTATTCTCATTGATGCCCTGCTTCAATAGCAGTAGAGAAAAGACCATTGCATTAAAAAAAGCGATCAGTAAAAAGTAGCTCTTTTGATTATAGCTGAAAATGATTAGATCATCCAAGATTATTCTTACAAAAATTTTTGCTTTTTAAATAAAAATTAGCCGAGCTAGATGTAAAGTCCTCTGCTACTAATTGCCTCATGTCGAACTTCCTCTAGAGCCGATGATTAGATTCATTTTTGCCTGATCTTGTCACTCAAAGAGTGGGAACACTTTTTCAAGGATATCCAGCGACAAGTTAGTAAAATTTAGGAAATTTTTTGGCAATCAATTCGCGGTGATTTGGGGTGAAATCTTAGATGCTTTTTACACCAAAAGACACAAATCGTCCTCTTTCTGGGGAACTCGCCCCGTAAATCCAGCTGATGCCAGCTAGCCTTCGACAATCTGATTCAAAATCCCGCTTTGATTTCCAGTTGCGCACTCAATAGGGGTTCGAGAAGAACCATACTGTTTCATTGGCTATATTAAGTGAAATATTGGGAAAAAAGAGCATAAATTTG
>JBCCSR010001317.1:0-1869 GCA_039199865.1 Bacteroidota bacterium | reverse complement strand
TCTTTGATGCGTGCTTTCTTACCTACAAGACTACGTAAATAATACAATTTAGATCTTCTCACCTTACCACGCTTTAATACTTTGATCTCTACGATACCAGGAGCAGCAAAAGGGAAAATACGCTCGACGCCTACTCCATTCGACATTTTACGTACCGTAAATGTCTTGGTTGCTCCTTCGCCATTGATTTGAATGACATCCCCACGAAAGGCCTGAATTCTTTCCTTTGCACCCTCAACAATTTTGTAGCTGACAATGATATTGTCTCCTGGACGAAAAGCAGGGTAGTTAAGTTCCTTGCTCATCTGCTCTTGTACATATTTGATAGCGTCCATTTTTACGATATTTTATAGAATTTTTGAGATTTATGAGGATGGAGCGGAAACTTTGATACAGCACATACTGTGTATTTTCGGATCCAATCCCCTCTTTTCCAAACGGATTGCAAAGATATGGATAATTTCCCTACAAAAAAAGCAAAATATCGAGAAAAAAATAGATGCTCAAATCTGGCAGCAATCAGAGCTACCGAATCAAGGTCGCAAATCCTTTGTATTCCCGCAAATGCCCCCTGGGACCGATATAAGTCACTCGGCAAACATAAACGCCACTTGGAGACATCCGACCGACGTTATCTTTCCTCCCATTCCAGCCTACATTGGGATTATTGGTTTCAAAGACCAGATTTCCCCAACGATTCCAGATTTGCATGCTGTAATTGGTAATGCCTCGGAAAAAACCAGCGGCCTGGAAGAAATCATTGACATCATCATTGTTGGGCGTAAAGGCATTTGGTAAATGGTAAGTGACTTTCGGAATGACATCTACCACTTTAACGATGGTATCCACACAACCCCAAACCGAGGTAACGACCAATTCCACTGCCTGTAATCCAGTGTCGGGAAAAATATAGCTTGGATGCTGAATAATCGTACTATCAAATGCGCCAAACTTCCAATCCCAGGCTACAGCACGTCTGGAGAGATCCAGAAAATTGACTTCTGGAAAAAAATTGGAAACATTCTCTTTTGGATCAAAAACAAAATCGGCAACGGGAAGAGAATCTATAAAAATGAGGTTTTCAAAAGTATCCGTTGTAAAACAGCCAATGGGGGAAGTGATTTCGACCGCCACCGTATACGTATCAGGCATTTCGTAGACATATGCAGGATTGATCCCACTTTCCATTCCTCCATCGCCAAAAGTCCAAATAATATCATAGGTGGAGTCGACGGGAGTGGACAGATTGGCAAAGGATACCTCTTCGGGTGGACAGCCAATTGAAGTGCTTGGCTCGATAATAATCACCGGAGGAACGGGCTGCCAGTTAAAGGTTTGACTAAAAGATTCTACACAATCAAACGTATCGCGAACGGTTAACCTAACCGTTTTCAAACCTGGACTTTGATACAAATGTTCCGGATCGATTTCCCTGGAAGTATTGCCATCTCCGAAATCCCAAAACCAACTGGTATCAGGTAAGCCTTGAAGCCCCGTCATGTTGAAAAAAGTGACTGGGCCAGCTACACAAGTATCGTATTCAAACTCAAAGAAGGGTTCAATCGGCTCGGTAATGAGCACTTCAATAAAAGCGATATCCGAACATTGAGAGGCCGGATTGACTGTCATCGACCCTGAATAAAGACCGGGGCCAGGGAAAGTGACCGTTATATTTTCCTGACTTAGTGAAAGCGGTTGGCCGGGAATGTCAAATTCCCACAAGTAGCCATCAATTGATAAGCCAGATGCACTGGTACTCAAATTGTTGAACACAATGACGGAGTCCACACAACTCTGGTATTCATAAAGCTGTCCGTTCAAATCGTTTCCATCAATCGCTGCGGTGACGGCATCTTCACAAAAAGTGAC
>JBCCSR010001316.1:0-1877 GCA_039199865.1 Bacteroidota bacterium | reverse complement strand
GTTCGCTGCATTCACAAGTGCCTTTATTGTAAGACAATCTGCGGGAAACTGGTTGGAATTCCAGATGCCTGCTATTTTTTATTATAGCGCAGTAATCATTGTCCTAAGTAGTGTTGCCATTCACGGTTCCTATTATGCTTTTTTGAAAGGAGCAACCAAGATGTACCGTGGTTTAATGATTTTGAGCTTTGTTTTGGGGATTGCTTTCATCTTATCGCAAATCGAAGGATGGAATACCCTCGAAGCCATGGGAATTGAGTTGACGGGAAATCCTTCGGGATCTTTTGTGTATGTCATCTCTGGTTTGCACATAGCGCACGTCCTTGGGGGCTTAGCCGCGATCATCTTAGCTCTATTGCATGCCTTCTTTTTGGATCACAAAGTAACTCCTGCTAGGAAATTACGATTCGAAATGACCTGGACCTACTGGCACTTTGTAGGCTTACTTTGGATTTACTTGTTGACCTTTTTTGTGGCGCAACAAGGATAGTTGTTAATTATATTTTTGCAAAACGAATTCATATTCATTTAAACATTTATCAATAATGGCGACAGACAGCGTAGCACACGAGGAAGAAATAAATGCTGACTCGGAGGATTGGGGAGGAGGAAAACCGGTATTTAAGGTTAGCTATGGAAAGCTAATGATGTGGTATTTCTTGCTCTCGGATGCCTTTACTTTTGCGGGGTTTTTGATTGCCTACGGAACCTTGCGTTTTAGTAGTCCTACTTGGCCAGTACCAGATTTTGTATTTTCTACTGCTCCATTCGGTATACACGATATGCCACTCATATTTGTGACCTTTATGTCTTTCCTATTGATCATTAGTTCGGTTACAATGGTAAGAGCAGTACAGGAAGGACATCGGGAAAATAAGCGAGGAGTGGTTTACTGGATGTTTTTAACCATCGTCGGTGGAGCTGGTTTTCTAGGTTGTCAGGCTTGGGAATGGTCCAATTTGATCATGACGGAGCACATGACTGTAACGGTCAACCCCTTTGGTACCCATACCGAATCGGGGACTTATCTCGAAGGAGATGGCCACAAAATCAAAGAAGGCGATACCTTCGAAGCTGGCGATTCTTATCTCATTCACAAGCAAGAAGGGGAATGGCAGCAGTTGAAGTATAAAACTGATGCAGGTGAAGAAAAAGTGCAGGAGTTCGGTCCCAAAGCGTTTGGTGCATTGTTCTTCTTTATCACTGGGTTTCACGGCTTTCACGTATTCTCAGGAGTGGTATTTTTGCTCATTATCATGATTAATGTTATGAGTGGTATTTACGTAGAGCGGCGGAATGGTTATGAGATGGTAGAGAAAATTGGGCTGTATTGGCACTTTGTAGATTTAGTCTGGGTATTTGTATTTTTGGTATTCTACCTATTATAAATACATTTGCGTTACATCATTTTAAAAAATAACTAATTACATATAACAATGGGACAACATCAAAGTTACGAAGAAAGAATCAAGGGCGTTTATAAAGGGCTCATCCTACTTGCTGTGGTCACGTTAATCGAAGTATTCGTTTCTTTATTTGGAAAAGGACACTTAGGATATCTCCCCACAGCTACTTGGCTCTTGGCTGCAGTGGGAATTGCGTTGATCGTTTTGTCATTATACAAGGCCTATTTTATCATCTACGAGTTTATGCACATGGGAGATGAGGTCAGGGGATTACGCCTCTCAGTACTGATGCCCTGTTTGCTTCTGGTCTGGGCCATCATTGCCTTTTTCCACGAAGGAAATGCCTGGTTCGAGCGTCGAGATCAAATTAAGCAAAAAAATGAACGATCCGTTGACGATGTTGTTAAAAAAGAGATACAGGGCTTCATATATCAACCTGAAGAATTCAATTTTGATTTTAAATCATAAAAG
>JBCCSR010001315.1:0-1877 GCA_039199865.1 Bacteroidota bacterium | reverse complement strand
ATCAACATTTTCAAAGACTTCCTTTGCCTCTAGATTTACATCTTTCCCACCTAAAAGAATGACTGGAATATCCAGGCGATTGATAATTGATATGATCTTATGGATGGGTAGTCTTTTGGTAGCATGGTTTGCTCCCATCACCCAGGCAATATATTCTTTGGGGAGCACACCGAAAGCATCGTTAAGTTCAATATCTGCCGGAAGGCTTGTAGAAGAAGTAAAATAAAAGTCGAGCCCCTTTTGATCCAACTTTACACCAAGCGGTTCAATAGCCTTGAAATAACGATCAACAATATGAATAGGAGGGAGGCGGTTGATCTTGAATTGGCACATCAACCATTTTTCAATATTGAGCTTTGGAAAGCTGTACACCTTTCTGCGCAAAGCTAACCTGACCCGAAGGCTTCTAAGATTTTTGTGTAGATCGATGATCGCATCAAATCGCTCCTCAGAAAGGTCAGGTAATACTTCATCTAGATTAGATTTGAAGGACCAAATCCGATCAATATTGGGATTGTTGCAAATCGTGCTAGAGAACTTTTGCTTGACCAAAAAGTGAATCTCCGCACCAGTTTGTTGTTTCAGACAACGCAAAATGGGGGTAGTCAGCACGATATCACCAATCGAACTGAAGCGAATGATCAGGTATTTTTTTGAGGAATCCACCCCAGGATGGGCACGGGCTATTTAGCAACCGTGCGATCCTTTTTGGTAATTTTGAAGTTGGTGCGGAAGATATAATCCCACAACTTGCTACTTACACCATATCCATTGTCTGGATCGTGGTAGTGATGAACCATGTGATGCTCTTTCAAGGCCAGGAAAAACGGGTTTTTCCAGTTTACATGGTGCAAGGCATAATGTGTCATGTCATAAGCTAGATAACCGAGCACGAAGCCAGGCATGAAGCCCGTAGTATATGCTACACCCATGATGGAACTGAATAGCAAAAAGAATACGATGCAAAGCGGAATACTTAATGCCGGGGGCATCACCAATCGTTTGCTGTCGTTCGGGTAATCGTGATGCACACCATGAGCTACAAAATGGATGCGTTCTCCAATTTTCCCCGGCGGCTGCCAGTGGAAAACAAAACGGTGGAGGAAATATTCAGCGAATGACCACGATAATACACCTCCAGCCATCAAAGCGATTACCATCAAGATCGACAGATCGTATTTGGCAAAAGCGAAATAAAGTAAAACAGAGGTGAAAGGTACGTACAGGACCAAAGGAGTGCTCCAGTGAACACGAGAAACCAAATCCAGGAAGTTGTTTTTGAACATCCGGATCGATTCGTCTTTATTCGAAACAAAATGCTTAGGCATGTTTGGTTGTTTTGCTTGGTTTTTAGTTCGCTGTCAAGGCGAAACTGTCACTTCATAAATAAATAAGACCAAAATTTCGCCCAAAATGTTGAGCAAAATTACAAAAAATGTCTGCAAAGCAACCCTGATTTATATCACTCTTATCTATGAGCCGATATGGCAATCTGCGTTCAGAATAGCGCCAGATTCCATTTGAACCTGATTAGCATGGATTGTACCTTCCATTTTTCCTGAGGCACCAAGAAACGCAAGCCGTTGAACCTTAAGCGCTCCGATAAAATGGCCTTCTAAGTGAACTTCACCAGTTTCCATCTCTCCCTCGATACGAGACTTGGAACCTAGTACCAGTTTCTTGGTGCATTGGACCGTGCCTTTGATGTGACCATCAATTCGGGCATCATCAGCAAAACTGATCTTTCCTTCGATCAAAGTGCCTTCCGCAATCAGACTCATCGGTCCGGAATTGTTCCGCCAATTTTGTTGATTTGATGAAACAGGTGCCTGTTCTTTTTTCTTCTTGGTAACTGGAGTAGACTTTGACTTCGGATT
>JBCCSR010001314.1:0-1878 GCA_039199865.1 Bacteroidota bacterium | reverse complement strand
CATCAGTATATGTAACTCGTGCTCGGTAACTAACATTTAGGCGTGTGGGTGGTGCGCCATTGCATGTTATACGAGCTACAGGAATGATTGTTGGAGTCGACGTTGGTGGAACTGGTGTTGAGGTTGGGGGTGATGAGCTGTTTTCTAATCGAATAACTGATATCGGCTCAGATTTTTCTCCATCGTAGAATTCACCCTCACCTTCCGAACTAATATCAATTTCTCTGCTGGGCACATTTGGCTCGATTTGACATGCAACTAACAAAACTAGGGCTAAAAACCAAATAAAACGGATTAAAAAAAACCTTAGTTGGCTCATAAGAGATATTGTCCTTTTTTGCTTGAGTGCTAACTGAATATTACTTGATATGACCCTTGGAAGCGTCGTTCTCCATTGAGGTCTGCAACTACTACTTCAACGAGCCCCTCTTCTGAACCTGCATGGCTATAATCAACAATAACGCTTCCAGAGCTTGTTAAAGCGACATAGGGTTGGCTAAATGTTTGCCTAAATGCGTTGCCCTGTCTTGGCCTTTGAAATTCATCTTGTGGGAGTAGTGCGAGCGAGGCCTCATTGGAAGTTCTACCATTTTTTCTGTAATCTTCTGCTGCCTTTGCGAGACCAATTACAGTTGGCCCTTCGACCAAAGGAGTCGTTTTTTGACCATTAAAGAAAAATGGAGCACAGCTATTAAAGTTGTCTCGATGGCCAACCTCATAAGTGTAAACTCCATTTCCCTGAAAAACCTGTTTCCCAGCAAATTGTTCAAATCCATCTTCCCTCATACCATCATTGACTTTGTTAACATGCTGGGCTGCTGGTTCATCAAGTCTGGAAATATACTGAGAAATACTGTCAAAAGATTTATCCAAAGCTAAGTTAAATAGGTACTCTGCAAACCATATGCCAACCGTCTTGGCCGATTTCTTTACAATGGGTGCCGCAACCTTTGCACCAGCACAGCCTGAAAAAAAAGTGGATGTTATTGCACTGGCTCCAACTATTGAAACATTCTTGACAAAGTTACGCCTATTCATTTTATAAACCCCGTTTTGTAGTCTTTAAAAATTTTACCCAATATAGGAACTTTTACAGTAATTCGTAGTCTCTTCATACCAAGACATAGTAACTTAAACAAAATAATTATGCAATTGGAATGAATGGGCTACTGCTTGCTGTTTTTATAATCCTTCAAATATTGCGGGACGCCTACCCCGTCTTTGAGCAGTGGGTCTTCAATCAAATCTCCAAATACTTGGCGCATCGGCAGAATGCCGGCCCAAACGTCCAGCGCGTAATCTTCATCGTCATCACCCGGCGGGCCGGTGCGGATTTTGGCTGAAGCTGATTCGATCTCAACTTCACAGATCATTGTGGCGCGCTCTTCGGCCGGATTTGGCTTACGCGCATCGTCCCATCGGCCGGGGATGAGTTTGTCTGTAAAGATGCCAAGGGCGCGCATTTTTGTCTCTGGATCATCGATGATTTTGCCAGTGCCATAGACAACGGCCGAACGATAGTTCATCGAGTGATGCATGGAGCTGCGGGCCAAAACCAATCCATCTAAATGCGTCACCGTGATACAGAGCTGATTTCCGGCCGCAACATGGTTCATCATCCGGCTACCGTGGCTGCCGTGAAGCAAAATCTTGTCCCCATCACGGGCTAAAATCGTAGGAATGACAATCGCCCGGCCGTTGTCGACAAAGCCGACATTGCAAATAAGTGCCTCATCTAAAATCGGAAAAATCGTTTCAGAATCATAAGATCCACGTTCGGGCATCCGCCGAATCCGATTTAATTTTGTTTTTTAAAATGTTTGTACTGACATATTCAACTTCTCGTAGACCGCATAATCCCATTAAAAATTCTGAATT
>JBCCSR010001313.1:0-1880 GCA_039199865.1 Bacteroidota bacterium | reverse complement strand
CACAACTCCCACTAATGCATATTCCCGTCCGTCTGCGGCATAACCCCAAACATCGCTAAGTCTTTTGTCATCGCCATACTGGACATCTGATTTGTAGGTCATGTTCAGTTGGGCTTGGGCGTTTAGGCCCAACAACAGAAAGACCATTGATAGAAGAGATAGTTTGACATTCATCTTTATAGTGTATTGTTTGACATTCATAAGCTACATTGGATTTAAAAAAGGAAAAGTAACTCTACAAAAATAATTTTTTTTAGATGAATTGCTGGTCTACCCCTTATTGCTCATTGTCAAAAGTCTGACAGAACGCTTATTCCTGGACTTGTTTTGCCCCATTATGCTTGGTGCAATTCGAAAAGGGAGGCATCGGTAGTGGAGCGGAAAAGATCACGTACTTGTTTGGGAGCTTCCAGTAAGGGGAGGGGATGGAAATTTAGAGAACGGATTAAATGTGCTTGCTCATTGTCTACAATGGCAAAAAGCGGTTGGTTTTCGGAACGATGAATGGCTTGCTGCCAAAGCAGCCGTTGGCTCTTTTCAGCTAGGTTAGCTAGGGCCATGAAACGACTAAGCACCTTCATTTTTTTGATTGTGGTCAGTTGAATTGCAGCCTGGATTCGCTCGTTTTGTTCAATGATCAACCACACTGCTGCTTTCTGTTCGGTGAGATCAATCAATTGGGATCGGTAAAACCCTTGGAGTTTGGACCAATCTTTTGCTACGGCTTTACGGATCTTCAGCTTTTGGGTCATCACTGATTGTAGGTACTGTAAAAGTGCTTCGTATTGTTGGGGATTGGTGTAAAACCAGTTCGGGGACTTCCGAAACCAAGTCAATTGGCGTTTGGCATAGCGTCGGGTGTTGCGCTGGATGAGTTCGATGGCTTCCTGGAGGTTGGTCTTTCCTTCCAAATGGTCAAACAATTCTTGATATCCTACTGTTTGTAAGGCTTGTAGATGTCGGTACTTAAACAATGACTTTACTTCATCGACCAGCCCTTGTTTCACCATGGAATGGACACGTTGATTGATCCGCTGATAGAGTACTTCACGATTGAGTTGCAAACATATCCGTATGATTTTGAAAGGCCTCTCTTTGATAGGACGCTGATGAAAAGTACTAAAGCGTTGCCCAGAGTAACGGATAACAGATAGTGCCCTGATCAAACGATGGGGATTTTGAAGATCCACTTTTGCATAATACTCGGGGTCTTTTTGGGCCAGTTCCTCTTGGAGGGCTTCAATCCCTGCCTTTTTCCATCTTTTTTCGACTTCTTGGCGAATGCTTTGGGGAACATCAGGAAATTCATTGAGTCCCTCACAAATGGCTTTGATGTACATTCCCGAGCCACCGACCATGATTAAGCAATCCCGTTCCTGGTACAACTTTTCCAAGAGGAGAAGGGCCTCTCTTTCGTAGGCTCCAAGGCTCAGGGCTTGATGAATAGAATGACTGTCTACAAAGTAGTGTTTGACCGAAGATTGTTCGCTTGGAGTGGGTTTGGCTGTACCAATGTTCATTTCACGGTAAAACTGGCGGCTATCAGCAGAAAGGATGACGGTTTGGAGGGATTTGGCGAGTTGGATGCTTAAACTGGTTTTTCCGCTGGCGGTGGCACCAGCCAGTATGATCAGGTATTTATCCTTTTGCATAGTGCGAAAATAATAAAGCTTTTTATATTTGCAGGTAATCCTTTAGAATTCACTGTAATTAGTAAAGTATTAGGTGATACCGTACTGCCTAAGTATTTGATAATGTGTAATTAAGCCATGAATGCTATATAGAATTGTCAGGCCTTTTGCCACACTAGCCTTACGAATTCAATTTCGGAAAATATATATGAGCCATCGGGAACACGTCCCGAAGGACAAACCCGTTAT
>JBCCSR010001312.1:0-1889 GCA_039199865.1 Bacteroidota bacterium | reverse complement strand
CTGATTACAAATCAGCTGCTCTGGCCAACTGAGCTACATCGGCTGATGTCTTCCTTTACAAGCAGGATAAACAGGACTGCAAAGGCTGCTTATTTCAGATCAAAAACCAAATCAACTTAGGAAGAACAATAAGCCTATTAATGATCTGGCTATTTTGGTAATTTCCCCTCAACAACACATGATCAGCAGCTACGATACGAGGTGAAAAAATAAAGTACCAAAAACAATCGTTTTAGAACATTTTCTCAAACGCGGTTGCAAAGATACATTTTTTTGACAAAAACTGAAATATTTCGTCAATTTTTTATCTCTTTTCCCAACCGCAGCAAAGATAGGAATAAGCACTGATTTTTCCTAATACAATACGATTCATCAAACGGAGATAAGATCAAAAAGTTTCCCATGTTATTCTTTTTTAATGCATCGACTCCGCATCTTGCTTTTTTTGCCTAAATAAAAGAGGGAAAGCCACTTTGAAAATGGCCTTCCCTCTTTTATTTTAATTCGGCTCAGCTCCTTCACTGAGCGGAGGGTCTGACTCGGTTATTTTTTTCTTTAAATTTGATCAATTGGCGTTTTAGGGAGGAGGTAACACTGTCGATGGAAGCCTCAAAGGTCTTAGCCGATTCCTTGGCAACCAAAACGCTACCTGGCAAGCTAATTCTCACTTCGACAATTTTGTCTCTGACTTGGCCTGAATTTTCTAATTTCAACACCACATCCGCATTCACTATTCGCTCAAAAAACTGATCGAGCTTGCTGAGTTTTTTCTCAATAAAGGCGATCAATTTGGCATCTGCAGAAAAATGTAATGATTGAGTGTGTACCTTCATAAGACTTTTAAGTTTAAAATTTAGAAAATAATTTGATTTTTTTAGTTGTAGGTCCTTGTTACATAGGCAATGTTTTTTGGCTTAAAAATAGTTGGAAACGGCAACGCTGCCGTTGGCTAGCCACGTTTGACTTTGGCTTTGGGATGGGCTTGTTGATATACTTTTCTCAATTTTTCAATTGAATTGTGGGTATAAATTTGGGTCGCTGCTAAGTTGGCATGCCCCATCAATGCTTTGATTGCGTTTAAGTCGGCTCCATTGTCTGATAAATGGGTGGCAAAGGAATGCCGCAAAACGTGGGGGCTCTTTTGTTCTACAGTCGTAATCTGTGATAAATATTTCTTTACCAAATTGTAGACCATTTTTGGATAAAGTGGCTTTCCTTTATCGGTGAGAAATAAATTCATGGCTTTTCCCTCCGGAAATTCCCTGTCTCGGACTTCGAGATAGTGTTCCAAATTGCGGGCCAGTATGCTACTAAAGGGAATCAACCGTTCTTTATTGCCTTTACCCAATACTTTGTAGTGATTCTTTGTAAAATCTACATCATTGTCTTTCAAGCCAATGAGTTCTGAACGACGCATCCCAGTGCTGTACAACGTTTCGATCATCATCCGATCACGCCAACCGCTGTAGCCTTGTCCAAAGTCTAATAAATCGAACAATTGCTTCATTTGCTTTTGATGAACAAATACAGGTAGGCGCTTCCCCGTTTTGGGGCCAACGACTTTGAGCATTGGGTTTTTGGAAAGGTACTGGCGCTTGAGTAAGTATTTGAAATAGGTCTTTAAAGCGGAAAGTTTGCGATTGATCGAACGGGAACTCATCTTACGTTGCATCAAATCGACAATCCAGGAGCGCACGTGGATGTGTTGGACATCAACAACATCAGTGAAGCCATAAACCCTTTCGATAAATTGGAAAAACTGGTCCAAATCACTCTGGTAAGCCTTTATGGTATGAGCTGAGAAACGTTTCTCGTATTTTAGAAACTGTATGAAAGTGTTTCGCTTCATTCCTTGAGCGTGTGATTTTGTCTGATTAGATAGAACAAAT
>JBCCSR010001311.1:0-1890 GCA_039199865.1 Bacteroidota bacterium | reverse complement strand
GTAAAAGCGTTTACGTGGAGGTTGATACTTTTATCGATGCTGCCACGGCAATCTCCTGAAGTGGTCCTGCCTACGTTTACTATATTTTGAATGCGATGATACTGGCGGCAAAACAAATGGGCTTCTCCTCCTCTGAATCAGAACTCCTGGTCAGCCAGACTTTCAAAGGAGCCGTAGATTTGTACAATAAAAACAACTTGAATTGTGAAGAATGGATTGCTCGAGTATCCTCAAAAGGAGGAACGACTGAGGCCGCAATGCATTCCTTTTTAAACAATTCTGTACATCAGGACATCCTGGAAGGAGCCAATGCTGCACTCAACCGGGCCATAGAGTTGGGAAAAAAGAAATCCTAGGCAGCAAGATCCTCTTTTCATTGAGCTGCGTTTTTACGGGTCCATTTTTAAAAAACTTTATTACGAATGATATTGTAGGTAAGCAGGTAAGCTAATGGATCATTTGTCCCGACTCCGCTTCACCTATTCCCTTTACTAGCCCCCGGCGATCAGACTGTACGTGTTCATTGATTCGCCACAAAGTATCTCATTTGCTTCCTCCACAAAACGATTCGTAATAAAGTCTAATAATTTCTGTAAAAAAAATTATATTTGTGACAAGCTAAAGAACATGTTTCCCCAATTACCAAATTCGAAACAATTTAGTATTTACCCAAGCAAGGCGATGTATTCGCCGCCTAACACAAAACGTAATTGGAAGCCTACATCTTTAAAACCAACATCAATTGTGAGAACAGTATCAGAACACTGATGGTGTTCATTGACAATAATCCAAAAATAAGATCCTGGAGTGTTGACACTTCCACCGTCGATAACTTACTCCACATTCAATGCCTGGATCTTGGCCCTGACGACATCATTACACTCGTTCAAAAGGCGGGCTTCCGTATTGAGCAATATCCTGATGCTTAAGCCTCTCCCCTAGCCCTAGTCTAATCTCTTTCAGCCGTCATTGGGGTGGGCATTCTCCCGGTCACACCACTATCATTCTGGTGGATCGCAAACGCCTGATAAAAATATTGCATATTGATACATTTTTTGTAACTTTATGCTGATATTATTTTCATTATTTTGCGTATAACGTAACTCCCAGATGGATGTCATCTTCCTTTCAATTGGTTTAGTCACCGGCGCCTTGGCCTCCTGGTTTGTTGCAAAGTATAAGTTTAGCAATGAAAATGGAAGCATTCCTTATGATCAAGTCAAAGACAAATACGTACTCAAAGAGGTATTTGATGCGCTACAGCAACAGGCGGATTTATTTCGAGAAGACCTGTCCGAGAAAGAGCAGGAACTGCGAAAAATGGACAAATTACTGATTAGCAAAGAGCAAGAAAGCCTTTATCTTAAGGAAAAACTACAAACCGAACAAGCACAAATCAACCAATTGCAGCAACGTTTTCAGACGGAATTCGAAAACGTAGCCAACCGACTCCTGGAAGAAAAAAGTCAAAAATTTGCCAAACAAAACCAGCAGCAATTGGGCGATATGCTCCATCCGTTAAAAGAAAGAATCAAAGAATTTGAAACCAATATTGAACGGCGATATATTGATAAGACCAAAGATTTGTTCTCTTTGAAAAAAGAGATCGAACAACTGCGCGATCTAAATTTACAGCTCAGTGAGGATGCCAATAACTTGGCCTCCGCGCTCAAAGGCGATAACAAAACCCAGGGTGATTGGGGCGAATTCCAATTGGAGTTGTTACTCGAAAAAGCAGGTCTAGCAAAGGACATTCATTTTACGACCCAAAAATCATTTAAAGATACCGAAGTAAGAACCAAACGGCCCGATTTCATTATTCATCTCCCCAACAAAAAACACCTCATCATCGATTCGAAAGTTTCCTTGGTGGCTTACGAAAAATACTAT
>JBCCSR010001310.1:0-1897 GCA_039199865.1 Bacteroidota bacterium | reverse complement strand
AGGGCATTCCACAAGGGTAAAAAATTCGCCATTTGGAGAACATGGATTCGTTTCAGGCGTTTAGCAATGAAAATACAAAGTCCAATCCCTATTTAGCCTCATCGATGGTTGGTACTTAAATGGAGCAACCGAGGGCTGGAACTAAAATAATTTTTATTTTTGCGATATGTTGATTAAAACCGCTAATTATGTGGGAAGTTTCCCTTCAGAACGCCAGTGTCCTGAGGCCGAAAAACCCGAATACGCCTTTATAGGACGGTCAAATGTAGGCAAGTCTTCCTTGATTAATATGCTGTGCCATCAAAAAGAATTGGCAAAGGTTTCTCGGACGCCAGGTAAAACACAGTTGATCAATTATTTTTTGATTAACGAACAATGGTATTTGGTCGATTTACCCGGTTATGGCTACGCCAGAGTATCGAAAAGGCAGCGACAGAAGTGGGAAAAAATGATTGAAGGCTATTTGCTCAAAAGAAATAGCCTCGGTTGTGCCTTTGTGTTGATTGATGCCACGATTCCTCCCCAGCAGATTGACATCGAGTTCATGAACTGGATGGGAAAAATGCGCATTCCCTTTGTCATTGTTTTTACCAAGACGGATCGCCAAAGGCCTGCCCAGAAAATGGAACATATTTCTGCATTTCGCAATGAAATGCTAAAATATTGGAATGAAATTCCACAGCAATTTGTAACTTCATCGAAAGTTAAGGAAGGAAGGGATGAAATTCTCAATTTTATTGAGACTACCAATCAAATGTATCTGGTAGATGATCCTAGCTAAATGAGCCATTGATTATGAGCGAAACATTCAAAGTTTATCCGCAGGTCATTCCAAATATTGAAGATTGGCCCATCTATAAACTGCATCAGGATCGAGATGCAATCGTACGCGAATTAGAGGAATTTACCCTCAATCGACTCCTCAGCAAACCAACCAGTCAGTTGAGCGATATCATTGCCCGAGCCATTTACATGGAACGAATTCGCATCAAGGAGGAGCCCTGGAAAGTCGATCCTCCCAATGAGAAAGTCTTTTGGAATAAAATCCGGAAAAATCTGGTCAAAAGTTCTTTAGACAAAGATGAACGAGAGGCCCGAAAAGCCAATGAGCAAATTCTCCGCAAAATCATTCATCGATATTCTGAGGAAATCGTTGGCACGTTTAAAATTCCCACCTTTAAATTTGCCAGAAAGTTTTTGACGATTTTTTTCAACCGGCTCCTAAATACTGCCGCTAGTCGGAATTTGCGCCGTTTCTATTCTGGAAGCCATCGAATTCAAGAACGACTCAAGGTCTATGGCGAAATAGAAAGCATCCGGAGCCTAATTACCAAAGGTACGGTCGTCGTTGTTCCCACCCATTTCAGTAACCTGGACTCCATCATGATCGGCTATGCAATGGATACCATTATGGGTTTGCCCTCTTTTACCTATGGTGCTGGATTGAATCTCTACAATACAGGCTATACCGCCTATTACATGAATCGATTGGGGCTCTATCGAGTGGATCGACGTAAGAAGAACTCCATCTACTTGGAGAATCTAAAAGCCATGTCCAATTTGACCATTCAGCATGGAACCAATAATTTGTTTTTTCCGGGGGGAACGCGTTCTCGTTCGGGTGCTTTGGAGACAAAGCTAAAGTTGGGTTTGCTGGGGACTGCGGTAGAAGCCCAAAGAATCCTTTACGAACAAGGTAAAGACAATAAAGTGTTTATCGTCCCACTAATCATTGGTTATCACTTTGTGTTGGAAGCAGAATACCTGATTGAACAACATTTGAAACAAACGGGAAAGGAATTGTACCACAATTTGCGGGACCAATCCTACAGTCGCTGGAAGATCTTCAAGTTCATCTGGAAATTGTTTTCACAAGGGTCAGAAATCGTCTTGTCTT
>JBCCSR010001309.1:0-1899 GCA_039199865.1 Bacteroidota bacterium | reverse complement strand
GTAAAAGGTTGATGTAATGACAAAGTTGAAGCAGATATGGGATTTTTTAGCTAAAAATTTAAAAAACTCACATATAAGAACAGTTGCAAAAAAAACAGATATAGGAACAATTGTGGAGGTCTCAGCAGAAGCACCAAAAGCGAGTTTAGAATTTTGTATAGCTCTGGGTTTGTTGAACCCTGCTTTGCTGCCATTAGCAACCGGGCTATCTTTTGTGGGATTGGGGACAAAATGTCTAAACCTATATCGTCAGTCGCAAAAACAACAGCCAAATATAGCGGAAGATATAGAAGTTTGGACAGCGATTGCTTTTCCTCTGGCTTATTTAGAAAGTTTTGATAACTTAGTTCGGCGGAATGATTGGTTGCGTAGCAAAATTGGAGATGGGCTATCTGGTAAAAAAATCAAGCAACAGCTTGACCAGTTGGAAGTGGATCAATTAAGTCAAGAATTAGCTCAACAGGCTCTAACGAACTTTCCTGAATCGCTGTTAGGGCGTGCATTAAATCATCAATTGTCCATTTACTTGGAGCAAGTTGGGCTGGATCAATATACCATTCCTCTTGTTACTGGTTGGGTAGCTTGGGAAACTAAAACCCATATAGAAGAACTTTTATCTTACGAATCTGAAAATATAGTTGGGAAAGTTAAACTGTACACAACAGCAACCAAAGAAATTAGAGCTAACCAAAAGTTTGGCAGTATTGAATCTTACCTTTTAGAACAAATATCCCCCAATCCCAGTGACCCAGGGCGACTATCCAGATGGAAAGTATTTGATGAAGATTTTAAGATTCCTGATATTTACGTACCGTTGAAAGCTCAGTTGCTAGATTCTAATGGTAAAGCAAAAAAAAAAAGCGGTCGAATTAGATACCTGGGCGAAAGACCTGCTGACAAACCCTGATAAAAATGATCGGGTTATGTTTATTCAAGCGGGACCAGGGCGAGGGAAAAGTGTCTTTTGTTGGATGCTCGCAGATTGGGCACGAGAACACTTGCATCCCATCTGGACACCAATATTAATTTGTCTGGGGGATATTTATAATTTTGGAACCAATATCGAGAATACTCTCCGTGCTGCCATCCACTCAGATTTTGCGAAAAGTGATGAAGGTTGGCTGACTGACCGCAACACTAGGTTTTTATTTATTTTAGATGGTTTTGATGAATTACGTTTACAAGGTAGAACTTCTGATGGGATTGAACAGTTTCTCAAACAAGTAGGAAACTATCAAGAAGAATGTCACCGAAACCCTGAACTAGGACATCGATTTTTGGTGACTGGGCGAGAAATGGCTTTGCAGGGAATAGAACAGTTTATACCAAAAAATTTGGAAAGGGTAGAAATTGCCTTGATGGATTACCAACTCCAAAAGCAGTGGTTTAATAATTGGGAGAATTTGGTCGGAAAGGGTAAAGCAAAAGCGTTTCAAAAGTTTTTAGAAGCAAAGAACTGTCCCAATCGAGTGCGAGAATTAGCCAAAGAACCTCTGTTATTATACTTATTGGCAAGAATACATCGGGATGGGGAAATAACCAGTAAAACATTTGAAGGGGTAAGCGGTATTCGTGCCAAAATTAAGATTTATCAAAACACCTTGAAATGGGTACTAACCAAGCAGCGTTCGGAAAACAAGAATGTTGGGCTTACTGAGTTTGATACACCTGCCTTACAACGGATTTTGAGAGAAGCTGGACTGTGCATCACTCAATCTGGCAGGGAATGGTCTTCCATCGAAATCATATATGAACGTCTGAGTGGGGATAAAGAAGCAAAACAATTACTAGAACAAGCTCAAAAGAGGATTGGTGAAAATCCTCTCAGAAATGCTTTAGCTGCATTTTATCTGCGACCTGTCAAAGCTTCTGGTGTCATAGAAGGGGCTGTAGAATTTG
>JBCCSR010001308.1:0-1899 GCA_039199865.1 Bacteroidota bacterium | reverse complement strand
TTATTTTTTCACCTGATTGAGATGATGGGAGATGGTATTTTTAAACAATTATCTGCATAATTTATGGCGCAGCAAAAAAAATCAATGATTATCGGACGGCATCCGATTGTGGAGGCCATTAAGGCTGGACAACCCATAGACAAATTAATTTTACAACAGGGGGTTCGTGGTGATTTTGAAAAAGAGATCCGCTATTTGAGCAAACGCAATAACATTCCATTGCAGGTTGTCCCCAAGGAAAGAATGAAGAAATTTAGCCGGGCCAATCATCAGGGGGTTATCGGTTTTTTATCCTTGTTACCTTATTATCGTTTAGAAGATTTGTTGCCGATGATCTATGAAAAGTCGGAAGTTCCGCTCCTTTTGTTGCTTGATGGAGTGACTGATGTTCGGAATTTCGGGGCCATTGCACGATCCGCAGAGTGCAGTGGGGTACATGGTATAGTGATTCCAAAGAAAGGTGCGGCGCAGATCAATGCGGAAGCCATCAAGACTTCGGCAGGGGCATTGACCAAAATTCCTATTTGTCGAGAAACTAGCCTGAGTGCGGCAATTGATTTTTTAGAACTTTCAGGCATCCAGGTCTTGGCCACAGATCTCAAAGCGGCAAAGCCCATTTTTGATCTTGATTTCACTTTACCGACTGCCATTGTAATGGGGGCAGAGGGGGAGGGAATTAGTCCAGCAATTCTAAGAAAAGTCCAGCAAAGCATCATTATCCCACAAGTGGGCACCACGGATTCTTTTAATGTTTCGGTGGCCGCAGGAATTGTATTGTACGAAGTCATGCGACAGCGGGGATTATAAAAAGAAAGCTCCCGGATGATCTCCGGGAGCTGGATTCAAAAAACAGCAGGATATGATTAGAGAGACTATCATTAGTGTTGATAGTGTGAAAATTTATTCAATGAGCAGAAGACTGAGCCTTTAACGTCAACCCATTCCCGTCAATCTTCTTTTTACTTTCAATAGTTTTTTGACTTCTCCAATTTCGATGATAAAAGGATCAAATTCCTCCCGATTATCAGAAATGAGTTTGAGATGCGTCCATCTTTGTAATCGATCAAAACAACGTACCACTCTTTTAACCCAGACAGACTGATTGGTCACTACCGCATAGATTTCGTCGTCCATCATCTCTTCTTTGTGTTCCAAAGGGGAACAGATGACCATATCTCCCGAAAGAATGGTAGGGGCCATACTATCCCCATTAATGTTGAATGCGACCAAATCTCCACGAACTCCCGGAA
Organism: Bacteroidota bacterium; assembly: GCA_039199865.1. Classification (GTDB taxonomy): domain Bacteria; phylum Bacteroidota; class Bacteroidia; order Chitinophagales; family Saprospiraceae; genus JALZUU01. The sequence continues at coordinate 649 of JBCCSR010001308.1, read as the reverse complement.
TATGGAAGCGTTCATTTTCTTCCAACAAATCTACTCCAACTGTATTGCTGGCAAATGCCTCAATACTGGTAAATAGTATATTTGGTGAAAAATTGATTCCCAGGGCCATAGCTAGTTTTTCTTCTGGGGCAGGCAATTTCTTTCTTTCAAAAGGCTTGCCGATGCCTTGAAACATAAATGCTTCATTTACCTGATAAGCGGCACACAATTGTTTGACTTGCTCGTAGGTAATTGTACGTTTGTCATTTAGATACAGATCAACAATATGCCCTTTTGTCCCAAGGCGTTCTGCGAAAGCAGACTTACTTTTTTGCCGATCGCTTTTAATAATTTCTCCACTCTGAACCAAGTGGAGATACACCTCTTTGAATCGTCGATTGAGTTCTTGCCTTGTGGTCTTTTGCATAATGAGCAGCATTCCTTGTCAATCCTTTACGAGCTTTCTAAAAAGCAAGCACCTGCTTTAATCATTTGCCGTTATGGAACCCCAAAATTGGTCATTAAACGATAAAAATGATGAACTCGTAATCTGATCACAAGATAAAACTTTTTGTTTTATTGTCAAAAACTTTTTGTTGTTTTTTGAAAAAAATAACCAGCAATTCTATTGAAAAAATTGCTGGTCAGAGGGGTGTAAATAAAATTTTTA
>JBCCSR010001307.1:0-1902 GCA_039199865.1 Bacteroidota bacterium | reverse complement strand
CAAAGTCTTTTTTGTTTGAATCGTAAATAGAAGCATGTTGCCTAAGTAAATTAGCTAAATCGAAAGCTACATCAATGAATTTATATTTTATCGCTGTATTTAAATTTTTCTTTGCCAATTCAACTGCCGAATCTCGAAAGTATCTAAAGGTCAAAATTTTGATTGTTGCATAACTCTTGTAACACTCTTCGTATTTCCTTTCAATTTCACTGAGTTTTGAATCTGTATTAGAAATGATCAATAATTTGATCAATGTGTTTTTTGTACCACTGTATAGCTTGGAGTAATAAGATTGACTATGTTTACTATTATTGTAAAAAGTCTCAATGACTTGAGCTTTAGTCTCAAACTGACCCTTCAAAATCCCTGTCACTAACTTCTTTTGCTCTCCTTTTATAAGCTTCAGGTAGTTTGGATCAATAATTGAAAGTAGCTGTTTTAACTCTTTCATGGCAACTTTTTTAATTAGGTCAACAGCCTAAGTGGCTGATTTACAAAAAGCTATCTTTTTAGAGTTGTATATACCTCCCATTTCCCTCTTGCAACTTTTGAACTTTTGATGATAAGCCCGATCCAGGCTTTAGACGATAACTTTAAATCATCTAAACTAACAATAATGAAAAAAACTATTTCTCAAATCAAAGAAGTAGCTCAAAAGCTAATTGACAAGAAAGACCTTAAAAGCCTAAAAGGTGGTGATACTAATAATATCATTATCGGAGACTATTTAGGCTCATAAAGAAGCGGCATTAGGATGTTACAGCATCCTCTGCACATCTCAGTAAAGAGGGGAGACTCCGAGGAGTATCCCCTCCAAGATAGCTAGACCTTCATGGTCCAAACACAAAATAGGGAATCGTCAGCATATATCGTAAAGGATAGCATGATGATTCCCTGTGTTTTTTCAAAAAAGCCTCTCTTACAGCAATAAATTCCCGATTTATAGTTATTATTGTTGATCTCAAGATAGCTAGACTGATTTCTTAATCAATCGAATACTAGATCAGACAATGTCAGGCAACAAAAAATGGTGTCCTGATGGACTAACCAAGGCTATCAACGAACTAACCGATCAATCTACTCATTCCATCTCCAATATTCGTGAATCCATCGCGCTTATTAGCTTCGCTTTCAATCAACACAATATTGATACAGAACCTTATGTCAATGCATTCATTGACTTGGAAAAAATTTATCACTTTCTGGGAAAACTGGAGGGAATGGAAAAGCAAAAGGAGATACCAAAATAACTCAGTATCTCCTTTAAAAAGTGCTAGCCAATTCCAGTCTTGCTAGCATGCCCGAGAGCATTTAAGGGAAAGGTAAATAGTACTCATGGACATTCACCGGCTTGACTTGTTTTTGTTTGCTCAACTCAATGAGTTAGGGACTGTCGTCCAACGATCCCTCCACCGGATGCTTTGGGATTCAAGACCTTGCAATGCAACCCATTTTCCTAACTGGAACCTGCGCTCTTTGGTCGCCTACTTTTCAGGATTCGAACCTGGATAACCCTTACGTTAAAGAGGTAAAAAAAGTCCACTCCTCGATAGAAATGGACTTTTGCAACTTATTGAACACGGTAGTTGCCAAACCGTAGAAGCATTCTGCCCCCATCGGCACCGCTATCTCTGGAGGTTGTCAGTCCACGACATTGCCTCTTCCATTTCACGGTGCAATACAAATATAACAATTTTAAACAACAATTGTAATATTTATATTCGGTTAATGCCACTACTTTTCTTCATCTCTCTGATGAAATCGAGGATTACTTCAACCTGAAAAAATTCATTGTTGTAGGCTTCAATGTCAACATCAACCTTGTGAGTTAGGAATAAAAAGATAATTCTTGTCAAAGATTGTTCAAGATCATCTAGGGTGGATTGGTTACCCATTTGCTCT
>JBCCSR010001306.1:0-1902 GCA_039199865.1 Bacteroidota bacterium | reverse complement strand
AATGATGGAAAAAGCAAAGATGGATTGATCGATTTAAAAATTTATTCTGCTCGTCAAGCCGATAAGTACTGGGCAAATATTGCTGAGCTGCCTTTCAACAGTGATGAATACACGACCTGCCATCCCAGCTTGTCCAGTGATGGACGAAGATTGTATTTTGCCTCCAATCGACCAGGAGGCTACGGAGGGTTGGACATTTACGTTTGTGAATCCCTGGGTGGTGCCTGGAGTACGCCCCAAAATCTAGGACCGACGGTCAACAGCGCTGGCAATGAATTGTTCCCCTTTTTGTCTCATGATGAGACCCGGTATTATGCTTCTAACGGTCCTCAGGGCTTGGGAGGACTTGATATTTACAGCGCACAAAAAATTGATCGTAAAGACGAAAGTACTTGGACCATTCGACGCAATCTGGGCAAAAAGTTCAACTCTGTCAAAGATGATTTTGGCTTTTGGATCAACCGAAAAAATAACCAAGGCTACTTGAGTTCTAGTCGGAAGGATGGCCTCGGTGGTGATGACATTTATTCTTGGACCCTAGATGAAGGTGCCTTGCTGGCGGGGTTAGGGGGCTACAGTCAGGAAATGTGTGTGTTTGATTCTGGCAGTGGCCAACGGCTATCGAAAGCAAACGTTACCATCACGGAAGTATTATCGAAAAATGAATTGGCCAATAGAAAATCTAAAGATCTCGTTTTGACCCTCAAACCGGTTGATGATCAAAAAGAAGCTTATGTACTGGGCATCGTTGATGTCAGTGATACACTGCAAAACAATGCTTCTGCTACCTTGATGAGCAGTAAGATAGGTGAATTTGCTCACTTCATTCAACCCAACAAACGATACCGCATTCAGGTTGAGAAAAAGGGATATGCCAAACTGGATATGATCAAGTCTTATGAGGAATTGCAGTCCAAGGAAGTCAATTGTTTTTCTCTGGAGAAACTTAATTGCATGGCCCTGACTGGAACGGTGAAGAACAAAGCATACGACAAACCTTTGCCCAACGCAAAGGTTGTGTTTAAAGACAAGTGTATTGGTGAAGAAAAGACCTACACCACCGGACCCGATGGTACTTTCGACTATTGTATTGATTGTGGGTGTGAATATCGGATTTATGCCAGTAAGAGTGGATTTGATTCCTCTACTGAATTCATTAGTACCTTACAAAAAGATTGTGATCCTTCCATTCCCATGGCGGTTACCCTAAATCTTGGCGTAAGAAAGATCGTGAAAGTAGAACCATCACCATCACCAACCTATCCTAGTCCTACACCACCAACGAATTATGTTCCACAAACGAGTTATATTCCACAGACCACTTACGTCCCGACGACGACTTATGTCCCGACAACCACTTATGTGCCCGCAAGTGATTGGACGCCTGCGATGCTCAACAATCACTTTTTGGGTCATCCCAACGGAAATTTTTCTGAAGGCATGCTGATTACGCTAAAAGATATTTATTACGATTTTGACAAATACAATATCCGCATCGGAGCCAGTAAGGATTTGGATCGAGTCGTCCAATTGTTGAATACTTATCCGAGTATGAAAATTTCCTTGGAATCTCATACCGACTCTAGAGGTACGCGACAATACAATGAAGTCTTGTCTTCCAATCGGGCCAAAGAGGCACGTCAATACATCCTTTCAAGAGGCATTTCCGCCGATCGAATTACCGCTGCGGGCTTTGGGGAAAATCGTTTGACCAACGACTGTGCAGACGGTGTCAATTGTTCGGAAGAGAAACATCAAAACAATAGACGTACAGAAATTAGAATCGTCAAATTTGATCGAACCGATATTAAAGTTCAATACGAGAAATAAAATAAAATAGGTGTCCAGTAAGTTTTTCATTGATCTCCTACGTGGATTACTGGACACCTAATATCCCTCCTT
>JBCCSR010001305.1:0-1902 GCA_039199865.1 Bacteroidota bacterium | reverse complement strand
CCCAATGGGGTAAGTGAACAAAAAACCAATCAAAGAAAGCGTAGACCAAACTCCAAACCCTCAATTCTCCGTACTCAAAAAAGAAATAGACGCCCATCAGTACGGTAATGGTGGTAAAAATCGCTCCCAACCACGACTTTACAATAAAAACACCAAATAACATTAGAGATTTTACCATATCGTCTTGAAACATTGCCCAGTCTATATTGGCTCTCGGATCGCCAATGGCAATTAGACCGTGTACGGCAATGCCCACCAGGGCCACCAAACTTACCGTAAGTGCAGCTCTCACTCTGATGGGCTGACCCGTTCGGTCTAAGTCTTTGCCAAATGTATAAAACTGCCAAACAACTCCTAAAATCGCAATCCCGCCTAACAATATGAATTCAAGTGCTTGATAAATACCTTCCATGATGAGCATATCGAATTAAAGTGCTAAAAAAAGAAAGCCCACTACGTGATTGTACGTAAAGTGCCATTTACAGTAGGTAGGAAACACATCTAATTATTCAGTATGATAAAAATCCCAGACGATAGGTTTCGATATTCATAGAACTACCGATCGACGCTTTAAGTTCATTGGTTGTATTTATTTTGTGAAAAAAATGCAGCAATCATACGCATTTTTATTTACTGATGATCCCAAGGCTGTGCCTTGCCCTTTTGATCACCTCCGACCAAATCGTGAATCTTGGCGTACTGCAAAAGTAAAATGGTCTTCCCATCTCGGATCTTACGCGTGGAAATCATCCGGTAAGCTTCTTCAAAAGGCAATTCCAAAACTTCGATATTTTCTTGCTCTTCCTCCAATCCACCTCCCTCGCTAACTTTCATTGCCTCTTCGTATTCTGCTACAAAAAAGTAGAGTATTTCCGTCACCGAGCCGGGAGACATATACGACTCAAATATCTTTTGGACTTTGGTAATCCGATAGCCCGTTTCTTCCTCCGTTTCCTTTTTGATACAGTCTTCGGGATTGTTTTGGTCCAACAAACCCGCGCAAGCTTCGATTAACATCCCGGAAGGGTTGCCATTTACGTAAGTAGGCAATCTAAACTGTCGAGTTAAAATGACGGACTGTTTGGCTCGATTATAGAGCAGGATGGTCGCCCCGTTTCCCCGATCATAGGCCTCTCTTGAATGGGTTTCCCATTCGCCATCTTTCCGTTGATAATCATAGGTTACTTTATTCAAAGTATACCAATTGTCGGAGAGAATCTCCGTTTTTTTTATTTTGATTCTATCGTTCTCCATTTGTTTTTTTACTGTTCTTTATTCCAAAGCATTCAACCAGTTGGTAATGACATCGAGGAAACCATCACATCTATGGTAAGGCAATCCATCGTCTTCAAACTCGTAGAAGCCCCCCGTTTTGCATTTGAATAAATTGTGATTTCCATCGGGAAAGGATTGAATTTGCAAATTGGTCTTTTCCCCCATTGTACGTTCGTACAACTTTTTGGTTTTCCTCCAGTCAACGTTCTTGTCTTTTTCTCCAAACAAAGCCAGTACTGGGCAATGGATGTTAGACAAAAGGGCAGCAAAATCCTCAACGTAAATTTGCAAGCCAGATACCGAATCGAAGGCTTCCTTCCTAAATCCCTTTTGGTAGGCAGCGTAGTCCGCCTCGGTGGTCTTACGGCCATTGTTGAAGCGATCAAGCCACGGATCTCGTCTCAGATTTTTGGTAGCGGCCAAGTAAGTGGAAAAACTTTTTCCCGCGTGGCTAATGCGATAGCCCTGTTCCAATTCATGACTCAAAATGGCTACAGTATCGTCGGGAACACCATGGATTTTTAAGTTCTCTTCGTAGAGGTACAGAAAATTTTCTTTGTCGTCTACACCACTCACTGAAATCCAAAATTGGATGTCGGGATGTTGATTGATGACAATGGGATTGAT
>JBCCSR010001304.1:0-1903 GCA_039199865.1 Bacteroidota bacterium | reverse complement strand
TTTGCGGAAATACAAAGGCAAAAACTAATGGAACAAAACCAGGATCGGCGGACTTATGTGGCCTTATTCCCTCCGCATCCTTATGATTCATTTTCTATTCTTCCTGATTTGGGGAAGCCTTCAGGCATGAATCCAGAGGAGACCAATCAGCCTTTGTCTTTATCAGATGATGGAAAGAGCAGTAATCAATCCACTTTTTTGTCCTTGGTTGTAGCTACACAGTCTTGTAAATATCTTTATCTGGTAGAAGAGATTCGCGATTCTTTGGAAACTTTCAGACATTCTGTGGAGAAGAAAAGAAAGCGAACGGTAGAAGCAGATGACTTGGTTCATCAGTTTTTAGAGAAGCTGCCACGTATTTCGGCTTTTAAAGATCAGTCTCTAAATGTGACAAATGCAAAGCGAGCTGCCGCTGCCAGTGTAGAGCATGATGATGAGATAGTTTCTGAGACTTTGGCACACCTACACATCCGCCAGAAGAATTATGACGAAGCGATCCGAATCTTTAATCTATTGAGCTTGCGATTCCCCGAAAAAAAGGCTTATTTTACCACCCAAATTGACAAAATACAGAAAAACTGATGTTTATTGTTCTCGGTACAGTATGTGTGATTCTGGCAATAGCGTTGACTCTAGTAGTCATCGTCCAGAATAGCAAAGGTGGAGGTTTATCATCTACTTTTGGTGGAGGGGCTAGCCAGATTCTCGGTGCCCGTCGTAGTAATGAATTCATCGAAAAGCTGACTTGGTACCTAGCTGTTGGTGTGACGGTTGTAGCATTTATGGCAAATATTGCCTCTACTTCGGTCACTTCCAGTGCCGCTGGTACAAAGCTTCAGGAAGCTACTGAAAACCCATTTAGCTTTACAGCTCCCGCTGCTAATCCCAATGCAGAGCAGTAAATAAAGATTTCTCAATATAACAGAAAAGCCTTCTCGCAAGAGAGGGCTTTTTTTATTTTCTCGCCCTTGATTTATTGAATTTTTGAAAATTTTCCGCCCAAGAAAGTATCATTTTTCCCTTTTTATACCTAAAGAGATGGAATTCAAACAATAAAGGCGTCATATAATCGTTTTTTTGGGTAGAATCATTACAACACACTTGCTCTTTTAGATTCACACTGTTTGGCACATGAGCTAAAGAGTGATCTTTTCTTTTGGTCAAAAACGAAGGAAAAGTGAAAACTAATTTGTAATTTGGTTTATTATTAACTTGTAAAATACGAAAATATATAGCACGTTTTACACTTCACCTAAACTACACGACATGAAATCCCCTATACTCCATGTTACTGGCGCCTTGTTTTTCCTATTAATACTAGTTGCTGTACCTACCTTTAGCCAGACTAGCGAACCTATTCCGGGTGCTTGTGGCGTAATTGGTCCTAATCTTGTCATCAATCCTGAATTCGAGTTGGATTCAGTAGGATTCCAATCAGCTTTTAATTACCGCGATGACTACATCTGTAATTGGGGTGATTACCGGATGGCAAGTACGGTTGAATATATTCCCAATACTGTTTGCTTTGGAAATGGATTCAATCTTCGAACTATTTGGGCAGCTACTGACAGAAATCGCCCAGGGACAGGCAAGTTCATGCTCGTAGACCCATGCGATCCTTCAGGTTCTGCACCATGTACGGCCACAGACCCTACCGACACAAGGATTTGGCAGCAAACGATAGATGTATGTCCCAATACGGACTATACATTCTCTGTATTCGCCAAAAATATCTATGCGACAGATGTGATCCAGTATATTGGGGCTAATATTACTCCGCTTTTTGAGCTTTCCATCAATGATGTTCCAGTAACCAGTTACTATGTAGATGGGGTATTCTTCGATCCCCTTCCCGTATATGATTTACCTCAGGATCTTTCGGCTGATTCCGCAAGATGGTATC
>JBCCSR010001303.1:0-1905 GCA_039199865.1 Bacteroidota bacterium | reverse complement strand
TGCCTCTGCTGGCTTTTCCATAGTAGTAGGGGTGTTGCTTATTCCTAAATACGATATTGTTGGAGCGGCAATTGCCTACGTTTGTTTTGTGGGCATGGGGAGTTTACTCAACTTAATCATGTACTGGAAAAGTTTTAAAACACCAGTTGTGGGCATCAAACAAACCATTGATGTTTGATACCTCACACCCCAATTCACGCTTGAAAAGGATATGATCAAGCCCAAATGGATCACTACGGCCTTTGCTTTTAGTTTGGTCTGCCTGTTTTTTCTCTCTATTTACACTTTTGGAGAAAAGGGACTTAGTGCGGGTCTGCTCTTTGTCATGAGCCTCATTCCTTCGCTGTTGATCATTTACAAATTGATTCAACCCGTTCGTGTTTTGGGGAGAATGGATTTTGTACAGCCCTTGATCTTCTTGTTTGCCAATGTGTTGTTGGGCATTACGATGAGGGGCATGTGGATGGTTTATACCGATTCTCCCATCCTAGAGGAGATGTTTACCTTTGGAAATGAGTACTCCTTTTTTTTGTGGGGAGCGTTTCTGATTAATATTGGCATGTTTGCCTTTATGACAGGGTACTCAGTAAGAATTGACAATCTACGAATTTCTCGGAAAAGTTTTATTGTTAATGATCGGTGGAAACGATTCAATGTTTACGCCTTATCCATTGTGTTGTTTTTACTTTCTGCCGTTGGGATTTACACTTTTTTAATTCAGTACGGGGTAGAAAGTTTTTTAATCGAAAATATTTCTCAGAAAAGATTCCAAAAAGTAGAAGGAACAGACATTCCTACGTCTTCTACTTATGGCAGATGGTTGGCCTCCCTGGGAACGACTGGGTTTATCATATTTTTTACCTATTGCAAAAAGTACAGTAAGCCCTTGTGGGGACCGAATGGAATCTTGCTTTTGCTCCTGTTTTTCGAAGCCATCATCTTTCCCTTTATTACCAATACGAGGGTAGGGATCATTAGTATTTTTTTGTTTACGGGAGTTATCATCAATTATACGAGCGGTCTGAAGTTGAAATCAACTGTTTTGGCGGGAAGTGTCGGTGTATTCATTGTGTTAATCACTTCAACTTTTAGGTATGCATTTGGTCAGGCCAAAAATCTTGGGGAATCGATCAGCTTGATTAATTTCGATTTTTTTATCGAAATTTTTGTTGCCAATCGAAACCTGTTGGGCATTGCCAAAACCTGTCATATCATCAATGCCATCCCCGATAAAGTGGGTTACGAATACGGAGAAACCATGATCCAGTGGATGTTTGCCCCGATTCCTCGATCGATCTGGGCCTCCAAGCCATTGATTGGTGTTGGTGCTGATGATGCCATGAAAGCCATTTTCAATATTCCTAGTTTTGTTCATACGGGCGTACCGCCCGGCGTGATTGCCGAGTTTTATTTGAATTTTGGTATCCTGGGAATTATCTTCGGCATGTTTGCCTTTGGCTTGATTCTAAAAATGATCTATCGAGTTTTGCTTCCACTGATCAAAGAGAAAAATGGAAATGCAATTGTGCTTTACATTTACTTTGGCTATGCGATTGGCTTCATCCTCCCTGGGACTTCTTTTTCACCGTCTATGGTCAATTTATTGCTTGGCTTGATCCCTCTTCTTATCTCCATAAGATTGTTAAATCTACGATTAACCTAATAAGATAATGCCAGATAAAAGGTCGAAACTTCAAATCAAAATGGCGGCGCTCAAGCGCTACGCAATGTGGCATTTTCTCTCCAAACCACTTCAATTGATTTGTGTAACGGAGTACCCCAAATGTGGAGCTTCCTGGTTGTGCCTTATTTTATCGGATTATCTGGAATTGCCTTTTCCTCGAAACGTTAACCCTCAATTGAAGCGTTCGATCATGCATGGCCATTTTTTATGGGGATAAAAAT
>JBCCSR010001302.1:0-1906 GCA_039199865.1 Bacteroidota bacterium | reverse complement strand
GTTGGAAGTGTTGTGGTATTTGTTGTGCGGTTACTTTTCCAGCAATCTGATATTTGGCAACGCATCAACCGATTTGCGCAAGCATGGAATCAATATGATTCTCCTTTGTACAATGGGGCCGACAATATTTGGTTTGAGTTTGACATGGATGATATTGATCTGGAGCAACCTTTTCCCAGTTTTTTCTACGGCCCCCACAACATCAATTCCAGAGAAGACTTGCATCAAATCAATCGTACTGCGTTGGAAGCCCTCTTGCAAGATCAATTGGACCCAGCAGTCCATCGCCAACTTTCTCGCTGTGTTGATCAATTGCCCGAACATGCAGCTCTTTTTCAGATCGGCACCATGCTATCGAGAAACACTTCTGCCTTGCGACTTTGTATCAATGAGATTGGCATCAGTGATATCAGCACCATTCTTTCTGATCTCAATTGGGGAGGTCCCATCCATACGCTGGAGCAACTTTTGGTTCATCTCGATAGCTTGGTGGATCAAATTACCCTCGACATTGATTTGGGAACAGCCATTCATCCAAAGGTTGGGTTGGAATGCTACATCACTGCCGACGAAGATAAAGTTGAGAAATGGTTGCGCTTACTTCAACTATTGGAGGATGCTGATTTGTGCGTCCCCGAAAAAAGAGAGGCATTACTCGAATACCCAGGAGGAATTCACCGCTTCACCACCAAAAAGGAATGGCCAGCCCACTGGCTCGAAATTTCGAAGATCGAAAAAAATAAAAACTTAAGCATTTATCTCAGAGATCTGCACCATATCAAAATCTCTTACACCCCAAATCAGCCATTGCAAGCCAAAGCCTATTTAAGTGTAGGACATGCCTGGTTGCCAACAAAAGAGATTATTGAAGCAAGACAAAAGGCACAGGCCTCAACGATGGCTCCTTAACTGACTTTAATGCACGCGCTGTAAACCGTGCCACCAGATACGTACAATTTTTCCATTCGCTAACATAAAATAATACCGTATTAATCATGAAACAAGTTGCCGTATTCCACCAACAAATTTCTGATTTTGCCCGAGGAGCTATAGACGTAAGCCCTCAGGGTGTCCAATCTTTTGATCTGAATAAAAATTTGATTACCTGTGGACTTCTTGAAATGAAAGACACTTATTTTGATGGCAATCAAGCAGACAACAGAAACAAAGTTTGGATTCGAAAAAAAGCCTTTTCTTGTAACTATCGGGATAAGGCACTAATCATACAAGCCAAACACAGTATTGACTCCTTTAGCAAAAAAAAGAAGGCCAAATATTATACCCTCGGATCGGAGTTTGTAGGGGAGGTCGTCGATATGGGTGCAGATGTACAGGGCCTCCAAATTGGAGACCATGTAATTGGCAATGGCAATTACCCGTTTTCCGGTTACGATAAAGTAGCTCCGGGTGTTCCCACTAATCATGGATCAAAGGAACTTGAAAAGTTTCACTTTTCCAAAGTCATCCGCGTTCCAAAGTCCATGCCATTAGAAGTTGCGGCCAGTTTTCCAATTGGAGGACAAACCACCTACTCAATGATTCGAAAATTGAATTTAAAAGCCGGAGAAAAGGTGCTTGTCACTGCCGCTACTTCCAACACTTCATTATTTGCAATTAATGCATTGAGACGACTCCCGGTGGAAGTCTATGCCGTCACAACTCGCGAATCTTTTAAATCTCGATTGGAGCAGTTAGGCGTTCAACAAGTTTTCGTTGTTGAGCGAGGCCTAAAAAGTTTGATCGAGGATCAAGCGATTGGTTCATTCATCAAGGCCAACGGAGGATTCAATGCGGTCATAGATCCATTTTTTGATATTTATCTAGGACAAGCGATGGACGTCATTGCCATGGAAGGTCGCTATGTCACCTGTGGCATGTATGCCCAACCACTGGTTGGAGAAGCTGC
>JBCCSR010001301.1:0-1911 GCA_039199865.1 Bacteroidota bacterium | reverse complement strand
GGAGGTAGTTGTTTATACTTGGTTGGACCAAAACCCCAATCGCGAGGAGTTTCCCACTTTCGAATTTCCCATCCAAGTCAATTTGCCAGATGGCAGCACCCAAAGCATTGATGATGAAGAAACTTTGTGTGCTGCCATCTGGCAAATTGACTTGGATGGGAAATTCGAAAGTGGGAAACTCCTCGCTATTGGGGTTTTGGTCCAACCAAGTATAAACAACTACCTCCAAGTCCTCATTGCTGTTGACCGTCTGCGCTTCACCACCTGGAAAAACGATGTTAATAGGATAGACAAAAGTAAAACATTCTAGTTCCAAATCACTTGCGCTATCGGAAGCCTCTCCGGTATTCGAATTGGCTTGGTCCTGTAGTTGAAAAAAGCTCGCTCTTTGATTCGCATTGCTATTGTTGGGCTCAGTCGGCAGATCTGCATCTTTTTGACAAGCGGTAAAAAGGGATGCAACAAATAGTAACAATAAAGTGATCTTATTTAATCTCAAATTGAAATACATAATGGTTTTAATTTTAATTTTTTAAAAAGAAAAGTTGCCCAGCTTTTTCCTTCGCAACTTTAATTTAGGCATTACATTTTCAGGCGATGATGGCGCGCACATCGTCAGCCTTGAACAAATGGGAAGCATCAATTGACTTCTCCCGATGATTCATTGAATTGAAATAAAAAGAGTAGTGATCTATTCGATAAACTATTTTTTTATTTTGGGAAGGATTGTTTTTTCCAATCTTTTGGTTCCCTTGATGTGATTCACTATTAAGACAAGGTGAAAATGATCTTCCCCTATTTCCCTTTGATTTTTTTTGATTTTTTTATTTTCTTGCTTGGCCAAGCCCCTAATCCGTAATCGCCCAAATGGTCGCCACCATTCGCTCACTAACCAATGCCCTTTTGGCCATCTTGGCCCTTTTGGCTTCATCTTCAATGGCATCCAAATCGGGGATGATGTATCTGCTTAACAATTTGCCGTTGGTACCAATAATGGCCGTCCATTGCATCTTTGAGTTGATGATTTGTACCTGATCAGGGGTTGGAATTTGTCGATAGATGGGATCAATTTGATTGTAGACGTGACCGTTGATGATCGAAATAAAGTTGGCATCTATCCAGTGCTCCAAATCTGCTTGATTGTCTTTATCGAAATCCAACTGCCAGCCCACCCTCACTTTCTTCCCTTCACTGATTTTGCTAATGAGGCTATCGATCGAACCTTCAATAATTTGACCTTCAAAATCAGTTCTTAATATCACCTGACTATTTTGTGCCTTTAACGAATCCAGTGCAAGGAATAACATGAGGCTAAAACAAATTAAAGTTCCTTTTTTCATATCGTTTATTTTTTGTGAGAGATGGATAAAATCGAGCCCCAAGTATTGAGATAGTTTTCAAATGTTATTATTCCTTTAGGAAGCGCATACTGCACAACAAATGAATTTCGCTTTCAATAAGTGCCCAATCTAATGTAAGCATTTATTTTTGCTGGGAATCAATTTTTATCCAAAAATGCTACTGCATGAGCAGCGCTTCCATTCATTTTATAAAATTCTGTGCTCAAAAGGCGAGTACTGACATATTTTGACAGTGCCCACCTTTATCTTTGAAGTGCTGCATCAAACAACACGACATATATTTATATCTTGTTGGATGATGGCATTGCTACCTCCTTACTAATCAACGCTAAAAATAAGATCATGCCGCAAGCTACGACTTCCCCTGATATCAATTTAGACGCCATCCTAGCCTACCAACACGAGGAAACCATTTTGCGATTTATGGACGCTTTCGATATTACCTTAGCGGAGGGAGAGAGTATTTTTCGAGAAATGAAATTGTTACTCGCCTTGATGGCCAAATATCCCGATGAGTATATCTTTACCCATGAACCCTTCTGGATTATTG
>JBCCSR010001300.1:0-1912 GCA_039199865.1 Bacteroidota bacterium | reverse complement strand
TAATTGATTGCCAAAGGGAAACTCGGTTATGATCCAACGATCAAACTCCTGATCGTAAAGGATGATCGGATCGCCGGCAGATTGAAAGCCAATACTGGCCCAGAGGGTGTTGGCGGCAATCGGATTGCTAATGGCTTGTCCTTCTTTGTCAAAAATTTGAAACCAAGAGGCATTGACCATTTGAATGTAATGATCTCGACCGGCTTCGCCACATACATCGGGAACTCCCGCCCCGGCAATATCGGGGCCAATCCCTTCAATATCGACAATGGGCGCTACAGGAAACAGATTTTCTTGTCCCAGCTGACTTTGTCTGACTGGATCAGGACCATTGGGTAAACCATTTGGATTTGTGGGTTCAAAATTTCGGCGTCCCAAGAAATTGGGCACCATCTTTCTGCTTTTATTGGCTTTTTTCTTGAGCAAACTGGTTCGCGGTAGAGGAACCAGATCGCGTAAAGGGGGCGTTTTTCCAATCAACTGTGCATGGCTGGCCTGAACGTCCACCTGTAGCTGTTTGCTCTCTTGTGCAGTCAACTGAAAACACAGATTACAGGAAATGAATAATAGAAATAAACTGAAAACACGCTTCATAATTGGGTTGGTTTGTGAGTTACATTTGTTTTACATCCACTAAAACTTATACTTAAGTTTGTAGCGGCTTATTAGGTTTTAGACTGGAATTTAGTACCTTCCCAATAAGGTTGAAAGGCCATGTTCACAATCGTCATGAAACCAATCCAATAGTATACGGGAAGTTTTTAAATTGGTTGTAAAGGTTGCCAATTTATGTGTGGATCGAAAACAATAGACGGAGATTAATTGGTGAATTAACGCATTAGAGACATTTGTCAAGAATGATTGGAATGTGGATAGGGGAGAAGATGGTTTAAGGGTACTATTCTTATTCAATGGCGCTCAATTGGTTGTTTCTTTTTCCTCAAAAAATGGAGATATGAAAGTAAAAGTTGCCCTCGTACAAGATAGTCCAGTTTTTTTTGACAAGCAGCGTTCTCTACAAAAGCTCATTCGCTTGACCCGGGAGGCAGCCCAGTCGGGGAGTCAATTGGTACTCTTTCCGGAATCCTTTATTCCCGGTTATCCTCGCGGCTTTACTTTTGGGACCAAAGTAGGAAGTCGTACAGATGAAGGGCGCCTTTTGTACGAAACGTATTATGCCAATAGCCTTTCGGCCACCGAAGCTGCTACTCAGCAGTTAGCGGCTTTGGCTCGGGATTGTGGGATCTACTTGATTGTGGGAGCCACCGAAAAAAGGGCACCACACGGGAGTTTGTACTGCTCGATGTTTTACTTTTCGCCCACTAGTGGCTTGATGGGCATTCATCGCAAGATCAAACCCACGGGCCAGGAACGGATCATTTGGGGAGAAGCGGATGGACAAAGTTTACGGACTTTTCAGACGGCGATAGGAAAAATAGGTGGATTGATCTGTTGGGAAAATTACATGCCTTTGGCCCGAATGGCCATGTACCAAAAAGGGGTGGAAATTTACCTGGCACCAACTGCTGATTCGCGTGACAATTGGACTGCGTCTTTACAGCACATTGCTTTGGAAGGGCGCTGCTTTGTACTGGGGTGCAATCAGTATTTTACCAAATCCATGTACCCCAAAAAATACCAACACTTGGTGGCAGAACAGCCAGAAAACATGTGTAGGGGAGGAGGGATGATCGTTGCTCCCGATGGGCGCATTCTGGCAGGACCATTATTTGATGCTCCAGGGATTCTAACTGCTGAACTCGACCTTACTCAGATTATTCGAAATAAGTTGGATTTTGATGTCATTGGACATTATAGTCGACAAGATATTTTTAATTTTTCCGTGAATGGACAACCAGAAATACAATTAGATAAAGGGATTGGAGAAGGAGATGGAACAACAGATTAGGAG
>JBCCSR010001299.1:0-1914 GCA_039199865.1 Bacteroidota bacterium | reverse complement strand
CAGAAATCGTCTTGTCTTTCGGTAAACCGATGGATGTCCTCGGAAATTTTGTGGATCAAAATGGGGTAAGCTATGATCGACACAAGCGTGTAGTCGAGGTCAAGGAATATTTCATCAGTGATGGAAAAGTAAAGAGTGATCTTCAGCGGGAGACCGAATACACCAGAATGTTAGGCAAGCGAATCGTTGAGCGTTACCATAAAGAAAACATTGTTTTATCCAGCCACTTGATTGCTTACGTCATTTTTAAGATTCTCCAGAAACAAAATCCAAGTTTGGATCTTTATGGACTATTGAGACTGCCTTCTGAGGACTATCAATTTGATTTGAATGCGGTTCGATCCGCAGTTCGACAAATGCAAGAACAACTTTTTGAAATGGAGGGCAAAGGGCACATTAAGCTCTCCAAAGAGATTCAGGGGGATACAGATGCGCTGATCAAAGACGGTGTTTCGAAACTGGGCATTTTCCATCCGCAAAAAACCTTGAAATACAACAAATCGGGAAATATCGAAAGTGAGAATTTTAGAATTTTGTATTTCTATCATAACCGGTTGTCCACCTATCAATTCAAACCAATCAAGTGGAATCAAATCGCTGGTGATCAAAAGGAAAGGCAAGGCGCACAAAAGCAAAAAAATAACCTGCAAAAAACTTCATGATGCTCACAAGAGTCAATACCTTCGCCAATAAAGCCACAACACCTGAAACCTAAAGAATAGCCAAAGATGGTCAAGCAATTTTTTCTGAATGAAAAGTACATGCTCTACGCAATTGTACTCAACGCTTTGGTGATTTGTTTGCTGTATTTTCCTCAGATTGGACACCAGTATCCACATTTTTTTGACACTTTCGATCTCATTGATCACCTGTTCGTCATTGTCTTCTTGATAGAGGCTGCCGTCAAATTGGCGACCATGGGGAGGAAAAAATATTTTGCGGATGGATGGAATGTCTTTGACTTTATTATTGTAGTGGTGAGTTTGCCAAGTTTGTGCCATTATTTTGGGATGGCCTTGATTCCCAATACTTCTTTCCTAAAAATTCTTCGGCTTTTTCGATTGGTTCGGATCATTCGATTTCTTCGCTTTATTCCGCATCTCGATCAAGTGATTAGTGGCCTGGGTAGAGCGATAAAATCTTCGGTATTTGTCATTATCGCTTTGATGTTCTTGAACTTTATATTGGCTTTATTCACTTGTCATTTTTACGGAAATTTGGTGCCCGAGTATTTTGGGGATCCTCTGATTTCGAGTTATTATATTTTCCAAATGTTTACCGTTGAGGGTTGGAATGAAATTCCAGCGGTAGTGGCAGAAGCAGCAGAAAAAGCGGGCCTGGAAAACGCCAGTTTGATTGCTGGTTTTGCTCGATTTTATTTCATTTTGGTTGTCATGACCGGAGGGATCTTTGGAATGTCATTGGCGAATGCCGTTTTTGTCGATGAAATGACCATGGACAACAACAAGGTTCTGGAAGATAAAATTGATGCCCTCGAACAAAGAGTGGGCGAATTGACAGAATTACTCAAGAAACAGGAGAACCATTGAGGCCTGCTTTGCATTCTATGTGAAGGCAACATAATGTGTAGCATTTAGCAAGGTTCTTGATGATTGTCTGATTATTTGAAATTGAAAACCAACAAAGAAACACCTTTAATGTGAATTACGTAATTTTTGATTTAGAAGCAACTTGTTGGGAATACAATTTTGATGATCGCCTACAGGAAACCATCGAAATTGGAGCCTTTTTACTGACTCCTTTCGGGGAAATTGTTGGAGAATACAACCGGTTCATTCGTCCCAAGCTGTATCCTGACTTATCGGTTTATTGTAAAGAACTGACCTCTATTACTCAAGAGGAAATCAATCGGGCCCTCCCTTTTGATCAAGTAATCGAGGAATTCCAAGATTG
>JBCCSR010001298.1:0-1914 GCA_039199865.1 Bacteroidota bacterium | reverse complement strand
GGATTTATGCGTCACCGACGATGACCGGAACTCGACCCGGAGGAGCCATTGCTGCGGCCTGGGCGGTGTTGAATTATTTGGGGCGGTCGGGCTACATGGAAAAAATGAAGGTTGCCATCAATACTTTTGAGCAAATCAAGGCGGGAATCAGCGCCATCCCCGAGTTGAATATTTTGGGCCAACCCGACATGACGATTATGGCCATTTCTTCTGAACAATTAGATATTTATGAGCTGGGAGATGAGTTGGGCGTTCTGGGTTGGACGATTGATCGCCAACAATTGCCACCGAGTTTGCATTTGACGATTACCCCAGCGCACGAAAAAAGTGCTGACCAGTTTCTAACGGATTTGCGGGCATCGGTTCAGAAGGTCAAACAAGTGAGCATGCATGGTTTGTCGAAGAAAATACAGGTGACTGCGGTTAAGGGCTTGAAAAAAGTTCTGCCCGAGTCAATGTTGGGACGATTTCAATCTTTTGCCGCTCGACATTCGAAAGTAGGGGGAAAGCGGTCTGCGGCCATGTACGGTATGATGGGAGAGTTGAACGAAGATGGCAATCTCGATGAAATGGTCAAATCGTTTTTAGATAAACTGATGCGCTAAATTTGGTGTAGGGATTAGCCTTTGACAAAACTGACGCGATGAATCCCCGGGGCATATTTTTTGGCGAGGGCCTCAAGGATCATTTGGTAATGGCTTTCATTGCGTAGGAAATCGATCTCTTCCACATCAATAATCAGAATGGGAATGCTGTCTTCGGCCCGAAAATATTCGAAATACGTATTTTGGATTTCCTGCAAGTAATTGGCCGATATATCCTGCTCATAAGTTCTTCCTCTTTTCTTAATGTTTTGCAATAGGCCGTCAACTGAGCGATGTAAAAAGACCAAAAGGTCGGGTTTGGGGAAGGTACTATTGAGGATGTGAAAGAGGCGCTGGAAAAGGCGGTATTCCTCGGAGTCGAGGTTGTTGCGGGCAAAGAGTAGGGTTTTGATGAAAAAGTAATCGGCCACAATTAATTCGTGAAAAAGGTCTCTTTGCGCCAGGTTTTCTTGCAATTGCTTGTGCCTTTCGGTCATAAAAAACAGCTCGACGGAGAAGGCGTATCGCTCGGCATTTTCGTAGAAAAAAGGGAGGAAGGGATTGTCGGTAAACTGCTCTAGAATCAGCCGACAATTGTAGTCTTTGTGCAGCATTTGGCATAAGGTCGTTTTCCCCGCTCCAATGTTTCCCTCAATGGCGATGTATTGATATGGTAGTTTGTGAATCATGTATGTTTCATAATCAATGGTCTTGACTCAATTGTTGATCGAGCATGCGTACCTCCAATTGGTCTTCAGATTGTAAATATAGCGCTTCGATATTCAAATTGAAAATGGGGTGGATAAAATCCCCCGCAATTTCCAACATTGGAATCAAAACGAAGTTGCGAAGATGAAGTCTAGGGTGAGGAACTTCCAAATTGGGGCTTTGAATGACCTCCTGCTCGTAAAAGAGCAAATCAATATCGATACATCTTTCTCCCCAACGTATTTGGCGGACTCTCCCCAATTGGCTTTCAATATCGAGCAATTCGCTGAGGACCTCCTGTGGTGATAGCTCAGTACGCACTTCAATGGCTTGATTGATAAAGTCGGGTTGGTCGGTGAGGCCCCAAGCCTCCGTTTCGTAGTAAGCGGAGATTTGAACAAGGGGACCAATTCTTTGCGCAATCATTCGATTGGCTTGGACCAGATAATCAAATCGCTGGCCTTGGTTGCTGCCACTGTGTAAAAAAACTTGTCGTCCTTTTTTCATAATTGGAAATGCTTTGTAGACTACGAATTACAGATTGCGGTTTATGGGGGTATTGTCTATTCCGACGCCGCAAAGGTAATGCTTGTTGCTTTAAGATTGGCCATCGTCAAAGCAG
>JBCCSR010001297.1:0-1915 GCA_039199865.1 Bacteroidota bacterium | reverse complement strand
TGGTTTTGGTATTGAGAATCTTCCCTCTGACCGTCACGAAGCGGGGAATAGCTGGAGCGATCTTTACCCGAAAAATGTCGCTCGATCCATCTCGATTGCTGGTAAAGTACAAATATCCTGTTGCCGAATTGAAATAAGGTTGACTCTCATCTGATTTTGAATTGACTGGACTAATCAAACGGCGAGGCTTTGACCACTTTTTAAAGCTGTCTCCTTTGCGTGTACACATGTAGATGTCATTGCCGTCGCCACTTCGAGAGAAAAAGAGGTTTTTGCCATCTTCTGATAAAAAAGGGGTGATTTCTCGGCCGTTGGTATTGACATTTCTTCCCATATTCTCCGGAGAGCTCCAGGTTCCCCGATCGGTTTTGAAGGAAACGTAGAGATCATTTTTTCCTCTGGAATCGTGTCGTTCCATCGATAAAATTAAGACGCGGCCATCGCTGCTGGTAGTGATGCTTACGTCGGATCCAGAGTTGTAGTAATCTTCAATTCCGATGGCCTCTGGGAAACTCCACTGGCCATCTCCCATATCTCTGACAATGGAGAAGCCCTTTTTCATTCCCCCTTCCTTCTCAAATTGATTGATGATCACCAGTTCATTACCAGAAGGCGTCAGCGCACTAACACTATTGGGCATTGCATTGTTAAGCGGATAACCTGGATGGACAATTTGATCAAACTCTTCGTTAAAGGATTGTGCAATCCAGATGTCTTGATTGAAACTCGATCGGATGGGATCGTTGACAGTTCGGCGGGCAATTTTGGTAAAAATACTACAGAGATAGGCATCGAATTTAGCTTTGGGCCAAGTGGTCGACAAATCCTTCCCTTTTTCGACCAGTGTTCGAACGTATTCCGGATAGGCGACTCGTGTGAAATAAATGGTCTTGCCATCTAAACTTACAACCGGCGAAATCTCATCATAGGTAGGCGTGTTGATGGTGGAAGACAATTTCTCGACGACATACTCCTTTTTTTGTCCATACAAATTCGTGAGGACAAGGCAGCTAATTACCCAGATGGCAAATCGTGCAGATTTCATAGAATGGAGGCATTTGTTAAGGAACAAGCTTATTTCGTTGTTCTTATTGGCTCGTTGGAAATAGAAAAATTATGGGGCAAATGAAAAATCTTCAGCATTTCATTTAGCAAATAGGGGCATGCGCATTAAAACGATCTTAAAGTTAAAATGTTATGACAGGATTGACAAATAAAATCCCTCTTTGACTACAAAAAATGTCAAAGAGGGACAAATTGAGTTTCTTTTTCTTGCAAGAAAAGGTAAGTCCTCAATGGAAATACAAACTGAGTGAAGTCTCTTTTTGCGGCTAACGGTCAAGAGAGGAAGTGGTAGGGGCTTCACCAGAGTAACCTTTGTCTACCTTGATGACCTTGACTTCTACCCTTCGGTTTTGACGTCTCTTTGCTTCACTACTATTGTCATTTACGGGTTGAGCATCGCCAAAACCGGCAGTCTGAATGCGATTGCCTTGAATGCCCTTTTTGTGGATCAAATAATTTTTGATGACTTCGGCTCTTTTTTCTGATAGAAATTGCAATTCTTTCTCCCCACCTTGATTATCGGTATGTCCTTCAATGGAAATGACCAGGCTTTTATTTTCTATCATGATTTCTGCCAGATAAGCGAGTTCCGGCAGAGAATGTTCCCTAATAATTGGCGTAGATTGTTGGAAGTAGATGGTATTCAAATCAATTTTCGATCCTACCTCCAGTGGCTTTAAAGCCAAATCAATGTGTTGATTTTTAAAATAGACGTTTTCCTTTTTAAAGGATATGGTTTTTCTTTGACTTTGGAAACCCGGTTTTCGCGCCAGCAATTGATAGGAATCTCCCTTGGGAACTTTGAGTTCGTAGACCCCATCTTCGGAAACATAAGTATCTTGGTAAATGC
>JBCCSR010001296.1:0-1916 GCA_039199865.1 Bacteroidota bacterium | reverse complement strand
GTCTTTGATAAAAATACCGT
The DNA here is from genome assembly GCA_039199865.1 of Bacteroidota bacterium. GTDB lineage: Bacteria > Bacteroidota > Bacteroidia > Chitinophagales > Saprospiraceae > JALZUU01. The sequence goes on along the minus strand of JBCCSR010001296.1, from coordinate 1,896 downwards.
CTATTTCGATTGGGAAAAAGGAGAATTACTGGTATTGGACAATATTCTTTCTGCTCACGGCAGAACACCCTTTAAAGGAGAAAGAAGTATTTTAGTGTCGATGATTTCCTGATTTTTTCAATGATAAAAAGTAACATGGTAGATATCTTATTTTTTCCAGACTTAGAAGAGGGGCATGTTTTTCCTTCGTTCAAACTGGCCCATAATCTTAGCAATCACGGTTACAAAGTGGCTTTCATGGGTATTGCCGACATCATGGAGGTGGTGTCAAGAGAAGGTTTTGAGGCCCATACTATTTTTGCAGAATATTATCCGAAAGGATATTTGGACCAACTTAAAAAAGTAGATACCCAGGCAAAAGAAAATAGGAAACAGGAAAATCACCGTTCGGCAATGCTGGATGGTACACTAGATGGTTTGCTTCAACGATTGGCTCCGAAGGTGATCATCAGTAGTTGTTTTATTGCTTTGGAAGCATTGATCATTGATTATAAATATGCCATTGATCAATTCATCTATTCCCCTATTTTACCCGCTGGACCAGAATCCGACGATGATCTTCCCAATAAGCTCACTCAAATAACCGTAGGAAGATGTATGAAATCCTTGATTGAAGCGGATGTGGATTTTGCGGGAGATTTGTTGGATTTTTTGGACGATCTAGGATTCAGCTATCATAGTTTTGAAGAGGTCGTAAAGCCTATTTTTAAAATGCCTCATTTGGTGATTTGCCCCAAAGAATTAATGATTGCCCCAAGAGAGGAAGATCCCTTGGAAATATATCTCGGACCAGGTATAAGACCAAACGCACAACAGGAGGATCAAATCCTCAAGAAGTACCTCCCCGAAAATACTGATCAGAAAATAATTTATGCTTCAATGGGTTCACAAACGGCCCATTATCCGATTCGATCAAAAAAGTTTTTTGATAGCATTATCCAGAGTATGCGTCACGAGGAGATGAAAGGTTTTCATTTAATATTATCGATCAGTCCCTTTTTTGATCGTAAAGATTTTACTGAATTACCCGATAACGTTGCCATCCACAATTGGGTACCACAAGTAGATTTGTTGCCTCATGTCGATCTCGTTTTTATTCACGGTGGATTGGGAACAATCAAGGAGTGTATTTGTAATGGATTGCCAATGATCGTTGTACCAATGGGACGCGATCAGTTTACGAATGCTCGTAGAATTGACCATCATCAACTAGGCCTCAGCTTGAAAGTTGAGACCCTGACACCAGAGAAAATCAATAAAGCGATTACGAGTATCCAAGACGATAATAAGTTTAGTGACAATATCTTGACAATGAAAAACGTATTTCTCAAAAGAGAAGCAGCATATTTGGGAGTTAAAGCTATTGAACAACAAATTGGCAGAACCGCGCAAAAAATCGTTCACGAATAAATATTAAACCAATTAAAAATAAATTTTGCATCATGACCAAGAAAATGATCACTAGTTTTTTGCCCTTTTTGTTTTTAATGATGCTTGCTTGTAATGGAGAAAAGCAAGCAACACAAAAGGAGAAACTAAACCTTGCAGACTACGAAGGAAAATTCAAAGTAATTGAAGAGGTGAGTTTCAAATATCTTGATTTTTTTGAAAAAGAAGATACCTTATTCGTCGATCCTTCCGACGATGAAGTCGCAGGCTTATTTTATGAGCGTAATGATGTTTTTGGTTGTCCTAGATACAACGTAAAAGTTAAGTTTTTTAGAAATGACCAGGGCATCGTAGATAGCTTGGGGATTTTTGCTGGAATGGAAAAGTTTCATGCACTAAAACAATAAGCCGATTTCCAGGTAACGAATTGTTATCTGAAAATAATATAACAATAGTAATACATTATTTTTCCTATTGGGTAATGTGTAAGGACCTATAGGAAGCGAG
>JBCCSR010001295.1:0-1917 GCA_039199865.1 Bacteroidota bacterium | reverse complement strand
AATACTTAGAATGGGGCAGCCATTGGCCAGTTCTATAGCTTCATCAATTGTGTTGGCCTTGGCAACCAAGTATCCTCCGACTACTTCTTTCACTTCTGCGTAAGGACCATCGGTGACCGTTCCGTTGGCATCAAGGGTTTTTCCGGTAAATCCCAGTTTGTTGGTACTTACAAAATTACCCGTGTTGACCAAACCACCAATCCAGCTTTGCCATTGGTTAACTGTTGCTTGTCTTTGCTCCGGAGTAGGTTGAAAACCGGCTACTGGAGCCATTCTGAAAATCATCATGAATTCTTTCATCTTTTATGTTGTTTATTGGTTATAAAATACATTTAGTAGTTAAATAATTGATTGGCGTCAGTAGTTTACTAAGCTACATTCCCGCAGGTTTGTGGCAAGAGTAGCACTGATACGCTTTCTTAAATGATTTGGTATCGAGATAAGGTGCCAACTTAGGACGCGGAATACTGTTGTCTCCGTCGATAACGCTTTGTCGGAAATCTTTAATCTCTTTCATTTTTTCCTTTCGTTCTTCAAAGGTGTGTCTGTGTGGCCACGAACTCAGTAGTTCGGTCTGTTCTTCCTCGATAAAAGCACTGGAAGTTTCCAGAATAGTGATGTAATTTTTCAACTCTTCGAGTTCGTCCTCATCCAATTCATCTCCAGTCCTTAGCAGCCAATCGATTTTTTTCAAATTCAAATCAAAGCGATAGAGTGGGCCGAGTATTTCTGGGTATCTACCACCAAGATCAGCTAGAGCACCTGGTCTCAACCTAGCATTTACATTTAGGAGCACCTCATCCATCCGTGGATTGTCAAAGCGGTTGAGGCTATCAGCATAGTTGGTAAAGGTGACCATCGCCATCAGTACATTCCAATCTGGTAAGAGATCGTAATTGACAAGTCGGGTAAATACATAGTTGATGACACTGTCTTGAGTAATGTGACTATTGTAATGATTCGGATTTTTTAGACGCTCTTGTACTTGTCGTACTGAGAGGTAAAAGCCGTAGGACTTGTCGTTAAATCCATTGACCTCTGTTGCCCGGAAAGCAACCCTACTTGCCCTTTCCATCAATGCCTCTAGTTCCTGTTGCTGAAAATCGGGAGTTGTGGCCGGTAAGTTGGAGTAATACCCCGTCTGTCGTCCTCCATTGATATCTTCAAAGCTAAGGTTGCCATCGAGATAGTTGCCAGTAACAGCCAAGAGGTAGAAAGAGTAGTACATTCCTGCTAGTCGCATATATTCCAAGTTGATATCATCAACGAATACTCCGGCCTCATACTCGGTTTCTAATTGATTGTAAGATGCTGCGAGATCGAGAAGAAAGTCGGACGTTTGTGATCGGATGACCTCAGATTCAAAATTCAAATTCTCAAAGTAAATCGGTCGAATTTCACTTAAAAAAGAGGGAACTTCGGGGTCTAAGTCTTCTGCATTGTCACAGCGATAAAGCAGCATGGACAAAAGCAAAAGAACTGGTAAGTAGCGAAGCGTATCTCTCATTTTCATTTTATTTAAGGTTTAGTAAATCTTTTCTATTTTTTTGCAATAACGTTGTTTTACATTTATTGATAGCCATCAATGGTTTATCGTTTTTATGTAGGCAGTAGAACAAGTCTAGGGGTTCGGTAATGAACGCAATGGAATGGTACAGATTGAATGGCTCCAAGCAGTAGGACCAATATTCATCGCTTTGTCTTATACTTCGATATTTTGAAATGAACTTCAGGGCATCACAAGTCAAAAACTTGCGTTTACAGTGTTTTTAAATAAAAAATCATAGTTTCCTTGTTTGCTTTCGACAAAAGGAGTACAGGTGGATTCACATTGCAATATCATCAGTTATAACAATGTTTTTTCTAATTTTGAATTGGTGTAAAGAAATTGATGCATTCATAATAGTTTTAGTTTTT
>JBCCSR010001294.1:0-1919 GCA_039199865.1 Bacteroidota bacterium | reverse complement strand
TTTAAAATGATTGTACTCCTATTTGGAATCTTATTTACCGGAATGACCGCGGGCGTCTGTTTCACCTGGTCGAATGCGGTAACACCGGGAATCGGCCGCTTAGATGACCTATCCTTCTTAAAATCTTTTCAGTCTATGAATAGAGTCATCATCAATGGTAAATTCTTAGTGGTCTTCTTTACCCCCGCTTTGTTGCTCTTTCTCAATGCCTATTTATTCAAAGCTACCGGAGTGGGCTTCAAGCTCTATCTAACAGCTGCCTTCCTTTTCTTTGCCGGAGTAGGTTTAGTGACTGTTTTGGGAAATGTCCCCTTGAATGAAATCTTAGACCAAGCCCATCTGGACAATTTACCCCCGCTTGAATTAGCGGAACTTCGTCAAAAATTTGAACAACCGTGGAATCAGTGGCATCTGGTGAGGACCATCACTTCTTTTCTGTCCTTTGCGCTATTGCTAATGGGTTTGATCTACACCAATTCATAAGGAATCAAAAATATTTATCAATCTATAAATCTTTAAAATCATGAAACCAGAAAACATTTTAGTCATCGGCGGAACCGGCAAAACCGGTCGCCTAGTAGTAGAAAATTTAGAACAATTGGGACACAAGGTTAGCATTACGGGAAGAAAAACCTATCCCATATTCGATTGGGAGACCCCAGCAACCTACGATGCCGTTTTGCAAGACATCGACAGAGCATACATTGTTTATTATCCCGATTTGGCCGTACCCGGTGCAAGAGATGCCATCAGTGCCCTCACCGAAAAAGCATTAAAAGCAGGTGTAGATAAAGTGGTCTTGCTCTCTGGGAAAGGAGAAGTGGAAGCGGAGGCCTGTGAAGCCATTGTGGCCAACTCCGGATTGAATTACACCTTGGTTCGAGCCTCGTGGTTCAACCAGAACTTTAGTGAAGGGGCTTTTAAAGATTACATCTTGGCTGGTCATATGGCCTTGCCCATGCCAGAAGCCAAAATCCCCTACACGGATACGCGCGACATTGCCGATGTGGTGACCAAAGTACTGTTGGACGATGCGTTCAATGGGCAAACGGTTACGGTCACGGGACCCCAAAAATTAACTTTTGGAGAAGTTGCCGAAATGATTGGTCATCAACTGGGGAGAAACATCCAGTATCAAGCCATTTCTATGGATGCATTCAAGGCTGGACTAGCAGAAGCAGGACTTCCAGCGTCTTTCATCTGGCTATTGAGTTACTTATTTACGGAGGTCTTGGGACACTCCGAAAATCAAACGATATCCAATGATGTTGAACGCATTCTACATCGTAAACCGATTGCCTTTGAAGCCTATGTGGAAACCACAGTCGACTCAGGAGTATGGAATCAAGAAGTCTCTCAGATTTATTAATGGTTAAACTAAAGTTCTGGAAACCGAAGATTGGTTTTCAGAACTCTTTTATTGGTTAGACCCAGCGCATACTTACTTGCTAGGGCCAAGATTCCTCAAAGAATGGCTTTGAAGGGGCACATTAATTCCTTACAAATTTACGCTGAGTGAATAAAAAAGCCTACGTTTGATAACGATTTGGGCTTTTTTAGAAAATCAGCTGATCTAAAATTGAGTTAAAATGAAACGGCACCCCACTTTAAAAAGAGTACACTTATTCTTCTTTTTTTTCCTTATCGGCCCTTGCTTGACCTTTAGTCAAAATACCCAAGAAGTAGAGGCAGAAAGTGCTACCGCAGTAGCGGGGCCACAATACGCTAAAAGTAAGTTCAATCAATGGGTATTTGGCAAAAATTACCGCTCTACCTGGGCCACTGCGATCCACAATATTCCCGTACTCGATGTAGAAAACTTCGATGGTGGATTGGTCCCTTACGAAAAAGGAGGAAGTGGAGAAACCTTGTCGCTCAAATTCAAATCAGCCAAAGGTCGCCGATATGCTTTTCGCTTG
>JBCCSR010001293.1:0-1920 GCA_039199865.1 Bacteroidota bacterium | reverse complement strand
GTAGTTGTAGCCTTGAATGTAATTGGCGGTGTGTCTGGACGATTCGTCGGGAAGTTTGACATTGCTATTTTTCAATAGGCTCGCAAACTTGTTGAGCTGCCGGATGCTTTTATCGTATTCTTGAGACTGGTGGGCCAGTTCCCCCAACCAATAAACTGCCAAGGCCTTAGTTCTAGAATCGATCGGAGCATCCAATGATTTATTGAAGTGGGCTTCAGCCGCAATGACATCCTGATCACGATACAACTGAATACCGCGAAGGTAAGCGACTTTTTGGTAGGTTGCTTTTAGTTCAGGTGATTTGTTTGGGATTTGCTCCAGAATTTCTATCGCTTTGGAGTAGTCGCGGGTATTTAAGAAAATGGAGCTGAGCAAAGCCTGACTCTCTCGATGGTATTCGGAGCTAGGTTCAATTTCCTGTAAAGCACTCACTGCCTCCCGATCAAAATTCAATTCATAACTGAGTTTTGCATAGTTGTAGAGCGCATCTTCCTGTACCGTTTTATCGTAGTCTAATTTGCTGGCTGCCTTGAATGCATTCCTGGCGTTTGACTTTTCTCCAATTTGCAAATAAGCATCTCCGAGGGTAAACATGGCATTTTGTCCCATCGCATTGTCGACTCGACTGAGTTGTTCAAAATTTTGAATGGCTTTTTGATAGGCTCCATCCTGATATTGTACGTATCCCAATTGATACAAATCTTCGGGGCGTAATTTCTTGGCTTTTGCGGCATGGTATTGCAAATGGGGAAGGGCACTTTGGAAATCTCCTTGCTCGAAATAGGCTTGTCCAAGCAACTGACTGATTTCTGGACGATTTTTGACACTATTGTCTTTTACTTTTTTGGCGGCATAGTCGATCACTTCCTCATATTCGCCTTTAGCAAAATAGATTTGGGTCAAATAATAGGGGATGTAGGGTTTGTACTTTTTAGATTTCGATACTTTCTTAAAGCTAGAAATGGCTTCGTCATAATTGTCATCAAAAAAGGAAGTCATCCCGTGGTAATAATTGCTTGGGTAGTAGTATTGATTTTGAATGTCTTTGATTTCACTAAAAGCCGTTCTGGCTTCTCTGAATTTCTTTTTGACAAAATAAGCATAACCCAACTTGAATTTTACTTCTGATCGTTGATCGCGATTGAGTTCATAAGCATCAATACTGGCGAAAAGAGAAGCCGCTTTTTCGTAATCCTTGGCATTGTAATAATAATTGGCCATTTCTAGAATAGCCTGATTGGCTAGAGGATCGGGGTCATGGGTTCGCGCAAAATCGAGAATGAGTTTTTCTCCATCCGGCTGATTGAGTCGGACAGCTGATTTGGCGTAGTGAAGTTCAGCCTGAGTTCTCAGTAACACCGCCTCCGGCTCATTTTGAGGAAGCAGCAGTGTCAATGACTTTTGAAATTCTCTTTGTGCCAAACCAAAAATGCCTTTTTCATAATAATCCATTCCCAGCTTATAGCTTCGGTTGGCTTCGGTGTAAACCGTAGTTTGCTGGGCAGATAAAGGTTGGACGAAAAGGAAGATAGAGACGAAGAAAGCGATTTTTTTGAGATACATGGGTGCTAAGATTCGGTATTTCTTAAGGAGGTTAGCAAATATACCTGAACTAACCGTTATTTAAAGTCGATTATTGCGGTGAAAATAGGAAAAATTTACAGCCCATACACGCTTTGAAAAATAAATTCCGACTTTCTCCAGAGCAGGTCCACCATTTTTTATCAAAGCTTATAAAAAATTGAAATGAAGTTGAGCATTTGCAATTTGCATCTCAGTCAAAGCGCTTTTCCCCTTTTTCAAATGACTTCATTCATGGATTGGTCCGATTTCCATTTTAGCTGTAAAAAGACCTGTTCATCATTCGAATGGGCAACGTCATCCGCTTTATTCCACCCAACATCAGCCACAATACAGACT
>JBCCSR010001292.1:0-1923 GCA_039199865.1 Bacteroidota bacterium | reverse complement strand
ACAACCTGGTACCTCTCGCTATGTGACCCAGAAAAACCGAAAAAATACGCCTGGACGTTTGGAGTTAAAAAAGTATAACCCGATATTGAAGAAAATGACAGTTCATCGGGAAATCAAATAATCCCTCAACCCGTCATAGATGCCTTTTTTTGAAGGCAGATCATTGTATCATTCTTAAAAAATAATAGATCATGGCAAAAGTTAGTAAAAACGCAAGAGTAGCTCAGCGTGCCGCCAACGCGGGTTCTGGTCGGGATTTCGTCAAAGTGGTAAAAAGCATCAAAAATCCTGAAACAGGAAAATATACTTACAAAGAGGTGATGATTCACAAAGACAAAGTAAAAGAATTCTTTGCCAAGAAGTAAACCACCTATTCCCTCCGTTTCTACCGAACCCAATAGGCTTTTCTTTGTTTGAAGAAAAGCCTATTGTTGTTTTCAAAGGCAATTATAAGAGAAGTTTCGAGCAGTTCATTATTTTTGCCGGACCAAAGCGAAACCTAAGTGCCCAACAAATACCAGATAACTCCGGAATTCCTAGCTAACAAATAAATCCGACACCATTCTATGAGCTTTTTTAAAAAATTTTTTACTAAGAAAAAAGAAGAAGAATTAGACAAAGGACTTGAAAAGACCAAAACGGGCTTTTTCAATAAAATATCCAAAGCCATTGCGGGTAAATCAACCGTAGATGTAGAAGTCCTCGATGAGTTGGAAGCAATTCTCATTGCCTCAGATGTTGGCCTGGATACCACCATCAAAATCATCGAACGCATTGAAGCTAGGGTAGCCCGAGATAAATACATCAATACCACCGAACTCAATGAAATCCTCCGTGACGAAATCGTACAACTATTAGGAGAAAACAATACGACCGAAACCAAAGATTACTCCGATCCCCTCCCCCACAAACCCTACGTACTGATGGTCGTTGGTGTCAACGGAGTAGGCAAAACAACCACAATTGGTAAACTAGCCTATCAATACCAACAAGCGGGAAAAAAAGTAGTGCTTGGTGCTGGGGATACTTTCCGGGCTGCAGCAGTAGATCAGCTCAAAATTTGGTCAGATCGCGTGGGTTGTGAGTTCTACAGTAAAGGTATGAATACGGATCCCGCTGCCGTTGCTTATGAAACAGTTCAATACGCGATCAACAATCAATGTGATGTTGCTATCATCGATACGGCAGGAAGATTGCACACCAAAATCAACCTGATGAATGAGTTGACCAAAATCAAACGCTCGATGAACAAAAAGCTGGAAGGAGCTCCGCATGATGTCATGCTCGTCCTCGACGCTACAACGGGTCAAAACGCAATCGAACAAGCCAAACAGTTTACTGCCGCAACGGAAGTAACCTGCCTTTCCCTCACCAAGTTAGACGGAACTGCCAAAGGTGGAGTGGCCATCGGTATCAGCGATCAATTCAAAATTCCAATTAAATACATCGGTATTGGAGAAGGAATCGAACAACTTCAGGTTTTTAACAAGAGAGCCTTTGTCGATTCTTTTTTCAAAAAATAAGGATAAAATTTCAGTTTATTGCTCTACGGTCTCCCATTCAATTGGCTTGGCCCTACTTTGAATGCCTACCGCTCATCGACCATCTTCCGCTCCAAACAGCACCTGAGTCACGCCAATTGTTTTGACTACGACATATCCTACAATACGATGCAATTGTAGCTCTATTTGGCCTAAATTTTTCCCTCTCCTCTATTGGGCTTTATCACGAATGATATTGTAGGTGAGAAAATGGATCATTTGTTCCTCCACAAAAATATTGGTAATAAGATCTATTGATAGAGACAAGCGGTCCATCTTTGACTCCAACAAAGAAAGGCAGCAAAATGTATTCCCCAAGTCTATTTGATTGGCTTTAGTCAAAAGCAAAAAACTTTAATGCGCTCAAATCCATTCTGCAATT
>JBCCSR010001291.1:0-1926 GCA_039199865.1 Bacteroidota bacterium | reverse complement strand
CTTTAGATTTTCAATAATTTTCTGCTCGTTTTCAAATGATTCATGGCTTTGGCAAATTACAACGTTGTAGCCCGCCTCACTGAGCACTTCTTCCATACTCTTAATGGAAGAAGAGAAGACTTCTCGATCAATAATGGGAATGACAATACCAATGGAATGACTTTTCCCTTTGCGCAAACCGGCAGCTATTTTATTCGGACGGTATTTGAGCTGGGCTGCCAGTGCCAGTACTTTTTCACGAGTAGCGGGTCTCACCTTTTCACTTTCATTAAATACTCTGGAAATCGTAGCCAAGGATACACCTGCTGCTTTTGCCAGATCTTTCATATTCGCCATGAGGAAGAATTATTTTAGGACCTCATCAGTCCTTGCATTTTTGTTGTTTAAAAAAATTTGAGCTTTTCCATTGTTTTTGACTACGAGCACCTGCTTTTGTCGATCAGTTTGCTTGCTCAACAACAGTAAATTTCGTACTTCTCCGCGGGTTTGAAAACCACTTTTGGTTGCGGGTAAGGTGGTGAAATCACCTTCCCCATCACCAATGAGTAGGTGTCCGAAACTTGCATCATTTCTTGGGGTCTCTACTTCTGATCCATATAAGTTTCCTGCACACAAAATATCCAATTTTCCATCTTCATTAAAATCTTCAATCAAAAAAGTATTGATGGAAGATACTTGCGTCTCAATGGGTAAGGTTTTCTTTGCAAAAACGGCATTGCCTTTATTTTCAAAGTAGCAGTGCGCAAAATTATTGGCCACAAAATGAACGGATGAAGCCAATTGTTCCTGGCCAAAAACCTCCTGCATGGTCGCTCTTCCAAAAGCATCATAAGATTTGAATTTTTCTTTGATAAAGGGCATTTGGTTGGAAGAACATTCTCTACCTCTCAGGGGCACCAATGCCTCCTCCGTGTGGTAACTCAACACAATGTCTTGACTCCCATTTTGATCAAAATCATTGGTAAAAATTTCGAAAGGCTTAGCTTTGGTGGCTTTGTATTTGTAGTTTAGCCCCAGATTACCGCCTAGCAAATCCAGATCCCCATCCCCGTCAAAATCGGCTGCAGCAATGGCATACCACCATCCTTTTTCCTCCGCCAAATTCGATGATGCCGTTTGGTCTACCAACTCTAAACCATTATTTATCAGCACTTTAATTGGAGCCCACTCTCCTACCAATACCAAATCTTGAAGTTGGTCGTTATTCAAATCTGCCCAGATGGCATCGCTCACCATTCCATAATGATTCAGCAGTGGGGCCACTTTCTGGGTGGCATCCAATAAACGGATGAGCTTAGGACTACTTTCGTTTTTCAAAATATAACTACTGCAGGGATGGGGATAATTTCCGGGACTTTGTCGGCCTCCAACAAACAAATCTTGATCGCCATCCCCATCAAAATCATTGGCAATAATCACTCCAGCACTTAGTCGAATATCTGGTAAAGCGTTTTGGTTTTTTACTAAAAGTCCATCTCCTTTGTTTTCATAAAAGCGGAGCTGGTAAGCCGGATCATTTTCTTTCCATTCATTGCTTCCTCCACCGACAATCAAATCCAGATCGCCATCCGAATCGGCATCAAAAAAACAGGAAGCAACATCCTCAAAAGATTTTTCCGCTGCCCAGAGCGCCTGGTTTTTATCCATTGCTTTGCCCTTTTCTTTGGAGAAAATCAATTTAGCGGCTTGGCCTTTTGCCCCACCAATAAACAGCTCCGGTTTTCCATCATTGTCCAAATCTCCTACTGATGAGCAGGGTCCCATATTAGACATACGGTGAGGCAATAGGCTTTCTCTGGCAAAGTCATCAAATGGATTTTCTAGATGTCCATTTTCTTCGAAGGAGGGAGGCATCTTTGAAAAAAGCCTTGTTTGGTTAGGCACTTTCTTTTTGGGAAAAGTGGCCTCTTGGTAATCCAAGACCAG
>JBCCSR010001290.1:0-1935 GCA_039199865.1 Bacteroidota bacterium | reverse complement strand
CAATACAAAAATATATTGACCATGATGGGAGATCATGGAAGCCCTGAATTGGTAAAAGCACAAGCCATTAAAGATGCGACCATGGCCCATTTTATTCTGAAGAACTTTCAGCCCGGAAACACTTTTCTACACTTTAATGGCGCTTATCATTCCGACTTTTTTGAAGGCATCTTGTGGTATTTAAAGCAAGAAGAAAGCGCCCTTAACTATCTGACCATCACTACGGTTTCCCAAAAGGACATTCACCGCTTAAACCAGGAAAATAAGGGGCGTGCTGATTTTATCATTTGCGTAGATGAAGATATGACGACAACTTACTAAATTGCGCTCATGAATATTTTGGAAGTCCAGAATTTGTCAAAGTCATATGATGGAAAAACATTTGCGTTGCAGGGGTGCAATTTTTCTCTCCGCTCAGGAAGCATCTGCGCCATCGTCGGAGAAAGTGGTAGCGGTAAAAGTACTTTAATCCGCTTAATTGCTGGACTTGAAAGGCCAGAAGAAGGCCGTATCCAAATCAAGGAGAAGGTGGTGAGTAGCAATACCCATATTACCCCGCCACAACAGAGAAATGTGGGGCTAGTTTTTCAGGACTTTGCTCTGTTTCCTCACATGACCGTAGAACAAAATATCGCTTATGGCATTGGCAAACATCGAGAACAGCAGGTAAAAGACCTTCTCAAAATGATTCAAATGGAGTCCTATGCCAAGCGTTATCCCTCCGAATTGAGCGGTGGACAAGAACAACGCGTAGCCATTGCTCGTACGCTAGCGCTAAAACCAGAGTTGCTGCTCCTCGATGAACCGTTTAGTAATTTGGATACGGGTTTGAAGTCGAGTTTGCGCCAAGAAATCCGCCAGATTGTCAATCAGGTCAACACCTCTCTCCTATTCATCACTCACGACATTTTTGACGCGATCGACATCGCAGACGAAATCATTTTTCTCCACCAAGGAAAAATTATTCAACACCGACCAATTGAGGCAGTCTTTCGCGATGTCGATAGCGAGTACATTCAAAAGATGAGTGAGGAATTAAAAGACAATGCCTACCGAATTATGGAAATGATGTCGCCTCCATCGCATCAAAACAATTGATCATAAGCTCTCGCAAAATTTTGGTTAAAAATTTGCACTCCGTATTTTTGCAAATAGAACCTTGTAGCCTCCAAGTGAAGTGGATCTTCTCTTGAGTTGCTACATATTCGTATCATCATCTTAAGTATTACGATAATGCCAAAGATCTCAAAAAGAGGTGTTGCAGCACTGGATTCTCCCATACGCAGATTGGCAGCCTATGCCGAAAAAGCAGAGCAAGCGGGTAAAAAAGTATATTATCTCAATATTGGCCAACCCGATATTCCTACTCCTAGGGCCGCTCTGGAAAAGGTTTTAAACAGCGATTTGACCATTCTCAAGTATTGTCCATCTACGGGAATTGACTCCTATCGGAAAAAGCTAGTAGCCTACTATGCTCGTTTTTCAATTGACATCGACTATACAGATCTCATCATCAGTACTGGCGCCTCAGAAGCCATCTCTTTTGTGCTATCTGCTTGTATGGATACCGAAGAGGAAGTCATTGTTCCAGAACCTTTTTACGCTAACTATCTTGGTTTTGCCCATGCGACGGATGTAAAGATCAAACCCATTACCTCCACCATTGAAACCCAATTTGCACTACCGAGTATTGATCATTTCGAAACTTTAATCGGTCCAAAAACGAAGGCCATTTTCTTATGCAATCCCAGCAATCCAACGGGAGGAATTTACGAAGAAAGAGAGTTGCGCCAACTCGCCAAACTGATCAAAAAACACGATCTGTTTTTAATCGTCGATGAAGTCTATCGAGAGTTTTGTTACGATGGAATCGAATTCTTCTCCGTTTTGCGACTGGAAGAAATTGAACAGCACACCATTGTCATCGATTCCATT
>JBCCSR010001289.1:0-1939 GCA_039199865.1 Bacteroidota bacterium | reverse complement strand
GTTTATTTTCATTGTCTGCTAATACCCTGTTGGCGCAAGATAAAGTTCGAAACGAAACCAATTGTGATCTATCTATACGAGTAGCGTATGGTCCTACTGGAACTTGTAGTTCAACAGGGATCATTGACGCTGTCGTTCCTCCGGGGACTTCCATCGTCTTGGGCATCCCTACGGGAACGGAAATCATTGCCGCCAAGGGAGGATATACACTGACCTTACCAGGATGTGCTTTTTTTGTTGCGCTACCTTGTGCAGGAGGTCCAATATCTGATTTTGTACCCTGTACTGCCGGGAACTGTGTAGACTATAAAGCGGTACTTTATCCGGGGATTGGGATTCGCATCTACGATTAATCCACTCACTCTCAATATATCGGAGGGAATTGGTCTTTGCCCATTGGGCGAGGGCCAATCGCTCCAACCTTGGTTGAAAAGTGTTTACAAAGCTGCTTTGAGAAAATCGACAATAGTGGGGACTTTGTCGAGCATGTAAAAACCTCCGGGAGTAATGAAAATGATCTCGTTGTCTTTACGAAAATAAGTCATGGGCGACTTACTAATGTCTTCCCAATTACGAGTTTTACGAATGGCCTTGATTTCTTGTTCTACTGCGATGGCCGCAGCTTCATCTTTCATCTCCCAAGATTCTACTTCTGCTCTCGTAAAAAGTTTTCCTCCCAAATCAACTGTTCCTTTGATGGAAGCATGACGGACTTGGAGGAGATTTGACGTGTCGACCAGTGGAATGTGGGGTCGTTGCTGTCGACTTTTGTATTTATTGACGCTTTCGATTTGTTGGTTTAAGAAGTTTTGATCCCCTTTGAGTTGGGCAAACTTTTTCAATTCATAATCAATTTGTTCAACGGATCGGATGACTTTTTCAAATTGATTGGTCTTTCTTTTTTGTGGGATAGTTGGCGCAGCTTTTTCTTGTGCTTGTTGATCATCGGAAGGGGGAGGGATACTGGGAGCTTGATCAGTTTGGTTGATACTATTGCTTTCTTCTTGGGTTAATGTGGTTGTGCTTTTGGTTTCCGTGGTTTCGGTGGGTTCACAACTTTGTAGGTAGATAACCAGGGAGAAGAGGGAGAGCAACCGAAATGCAAAAGTCAGTTTCATTTTATAAATTTTGAACAAAAGTAAGATGAAATACAGACTTAAATGAGGACTCGATCCGATTTATTGCTCAGAGGAAAGAGAAAAAAGGCTAAACTCCTGTAGGCTCTTCTCTTTGCGCATGTTTTCCCATTCTTCCGTTTCGGGATTGTATTGTTTGAGAATTTTGGCGGGATTACCGGCAACTACTGAGTAGGGAGGAACATCTTTAGTGACGACCGAACCTCCCGCAACGACACTATTTTTCCCGATGCGTACCCCCGAGGTAATCACGGCATTGGCCCCAATCCATACTCCATCTTCCACGCTAATGGCCTGCATACTTACACCTTGATCTTTGATGGGCCGTTTAGGATCTTTAAAATTGTGGTTTAGGCCAGAGAGAACAACGTGTTGAGCCAGTAAAATATCATTGCCCAAGGAGACGGGACCAATCACAACACTGGAAATGCCCACCAAGGTACGGTCGCCAATAGATACAGGGCCTACCGCATTGTTGATGGTGGCAAAATCTTCGACGAGGCACTGGGCGCCAATTTCAAAATCATTATAGGGCATTAGATCCATGCGGGCGTAGCGACCAACCACTGTCTTGTGCCCCCAACGGTGTCGGAACGGATTGACCAAATTGCGAATCCACCATCTGGGCCGGTATTGTCCGGTAGGTTTGAGTAGAAAATGAGCCAACTTATTGAGTAGGGGAGACGCTTTTATTGTGGATTTCAAATCAGGCATACCTGAATGCATTTAGTCATAAAATTAAGGATAGAATATATCCTGAAATGCCAATATTCGTTAAGGCTTCTTTAAATTTTTGTAAATAT
>JBCCSR010001288.1:0-1939 GCA_039199865.1 Bacteroidota bacterium | reverse complement strand
TTACCATAATGATGGTGGTGCCTTCTTGGTTGAGTTGGGCCAAGGTTTTCATCACATCGTCTCCATTGGAACTATCGAGATTTCCAGTGGGCTCATCCGCCAAAATCAGTTTTGGATTGTTGACGATGGCTCGAATTACTGCTACCCGTTGTTGTTGACCACCCGATAACTGCTGCGGAAAGTGATTGCGTCGATGCATCATATTCATTCGCTCCAACAATTCTTCTACTCTTTGCTTCCGCTCTTTGGCGGGCACTTTGGTGTAGAGCATGGGCAATTCTACATTTTCAAAAACACTCAACTCATCAATGAGATTGAAACTTTGAAAAATGAAACCAATATTGTGCTTTCGCAAATTGGAGCGCTGGCGCTCGCTGTATTTGCTGACCTCTTCATCCAAAAAGTGATATTGTCCACCACTGGGGTTGTCGATTAGGCCCAGAATATTGAGCAAGGTAGATTTTCCACAACCTGATGGCCCCATAATGGAGACAAATTCTCCCTGTTTGATTTCTATGTCGACCTCATTGAGGGCCGTGGTTTCAATCTCTTCTGTCCGATAAACCTTGACTAAATTTGATGTTCTTATCATGATTATACGATTTAAATTTTTTGTTTTCGTTGGAGTAATTAAAAGTATTATTTTAGGATCAATTCATCTTTATCATCATAGTTTTCATAACTCGACGTAATGACGATATCACCAGGAGATAGGCCTTGTAAGACCTCAAAATAAGTAGGACTTTGTCGCCCAATTTTAATGGATCTTTTCACCGCCTTACCACTGGTAGGGTCAATTACATAAGCCCAATTTCCTCCAGTTTTTTGGTAGAAACTTCCTTTTTCCAGTAGAATTGCCTGCGTCTCACTACTGAGTGCTAACTTAATAGACAAGGTTTGTCCTCTTTTGATGCTTTGGGGAGGAGCAGAAGTGAACACCAAATCTACTTCGAAGGAACCATTGGTCACTTCAGGATAGATTTTTTTGATGACCAAGTTGTGTTGCTCTCCGGCAAAACTGAAGGAACCCTCCTGGCCAATAAAAATCCGAGAGATGTAAAATTGATCGATGGTCGCTTTGACTTTAAAATTGTTGAGCATATCGATTTGAGCAATTTTTTCTCCTTTGGTAATCAACTCCCCAATTTCTTTATCTAGAGAGGAAAGCTGTCCATCGATGGGAGCTCGGATGGTCAAATTGTCGAGACTTTTGCGAGAAATGGCCAGATTGCGCTTCATCAAATCGAGGGTAGACTCCATCTGTTCTCCCTGAAACTTTTGGAAAAGAGAGTCTTTGGTAATGTTTTTGCGCATCAGTATCTTTCTTCGTTGAAGATGTTCGTACTCATCCATTGCGTCCTCGTATTCTACCTGAGCAATGACGTTGTCTTTAAACAACTGGGCATTGCGGTCGACGATCTTGGTGAGCTGATCGAGTCGAAAATCAACACTCAAACTTTGCTCCTGCAAATTCAGACTCTGTTGTTCCATCATAATACTGGTATTTCTGATAGAATTGATTTGAGAGACAATGTTGGCTTCCTGGTTGAGATAGCTGACTTCCAAATCAGAGTTGGAGAGCTGTAAAACGGCCTCTCCTTTTCTGACCATACTACCGTCTTCTACAAAGATTTCTTCTACTCGCCCTCCTTCAATGGCTCCAAGGAATACGGTTTTGATCGGTTGTACATTACCAGAGATCGGAATAAATTCTTGGAAAGGTCCCTTAGAAATGGTATCGATGAGCAATCGTTCTACTTCCACGTTTAAGCGGCTAGTCCCACTGTCTTTGTAGATTTTTGAAACGAAGAAAGCAAAGGCAATGAGGCCAATAGCATAAAAGCTCATTCTAGGGATATTCCAGCGGTTATTTTCAATTTTTTTGTCCATAATATGATTAGTGTTATAGCTTAATAATTGTTGAATGCTTCAATGGGCA
>JBCCSR010001287.1:0-1940 GCA_039199865.1 Bacteroidota bacterium | reverse complement strand
TGTACCAGTCAAAAAGACGATTCTTTTCATGAAACTATATCCTGATATCTGAGCTGCTCTCCATTTTTAATTTCTCGGTTTACTCTTTTTCCAAGTACTTCATTGAATTTGTCGGCTTTGATTTCGCCGGTTCCTGGGCGCTTGACCCAAATGTTAGTTCTGGTCAATTGCTCGCCTACACTGATATCTTTGATTGCAGATACTGTAGCAAATGCAAAATTTCTCGTTACTTGTTCTTCCTCTAGATAATTTTTGCTCCCACCTCTTTGTTCATATAAAATTTCTGAACCTTCAATTAAATCTCTACATGCAGCTGCATCCATCGAACATACAATATCAGGTCCTTTTCGATCCATTCTATCAGTGAAGTGTCTTTCGAGGATGGATGCTCCTAAAGCCACAGCTCCAAAGCATGCATGGTTACTTACGGTGTGATCGCTCAGACCTACAACACAATCAAATTGGTTCTCTAATTCTTCTAAAGCTCCTAGTCGAACAAGTTTATTTGGAGTAGGATAAAGATTTGTAGTGTGAAGAAGTGCGTATTGAATATCTAAATTTCTTAAAATATCCACAGCTGGTGCCACAGTACTTATATCATTCATTCCTGTACTCAAAATCACTGGTTTACCAAAATTGGAGATATGTTCTATTAAAGGGTAGTTATTGCACTCACCAGACCCAATCTTAAAGGCCTTGACACCAAAGTCCATCAGCCTGTCCGCTGCTTCTTTGCCAAACGGAGTGCTCATAAATATCATTCCTTTTGCTTCAACATATTTTTTTAAGATAAACTCATCAGCTTCACTGAGCGCACATCTTTCCATTATGTCATAAATGGATATTTCAGCATTGCCAGGAATTACCTTTTTTGCCGCACTAGACATTTCATCGTCGACGATATGAGTTTGATGTTTTATAACCTCAACCCCTGCTGAGTATGCTGCATCCACCATCTGTTTTGCAACAGCTAATGAACCTTCATGATTAATCCCGATTTCTGCAATTACTAATGGTCTATAGTCTTTCCCAACTCTCCTATTGTCAATATTTATAAATCTGTTCAATTCAAATTTCAATTAGAGCTTCATTTTCTCCATGAGCATCGCTGCTATGGTAAAATCATGGTCTTCGTCAATATCGATGAAATCATACCAGTTATTACAAACCCAACCCAACGGAGAATTATCGAGTACTTTACCTTCTCTTGCCAAATCTAAAGAGGTAATGTAGAACTGCCCATTTTCGAAATACTTCTTCGATAAATCCTGACTTCTCTGCCCTATTTCGTAATTCTCTGGTTGATATATTGAATTTTTCAGTTGTCCATACTTTAGATTCATCTTCGATATACTGCAAAGTGACTTACTTTGGTTTGAATATTTTCTGTAAACTTTAGTGGCTGCCACCAAATCTTTCAAAGAGCGAAAGGGATTTGTGGGCTGAAGTGTAATGATACAGTCTTCGTTCTTGAGAGCTCCAGATTCAGAAAAATGACTTAATACTGTTCCAGTTTTAGCAATATCACTAGAATAAGCAGTGGGTCTCTCAAGTACTTGTACACCTAAGCCTGCGCTGTGATTTAAAATATCTTCATCATCGGATGAAACTACTATTCTGTCGTTTTTTGTAAACGATTTTGCAAAGTTAATTGTATAATTGATCAATGGTTCACCTGCAAGCTTTTTCATATTTTTGAAAGGGATTCTCTTTGAACCGCCTCGTGCTGGTATTAAGACTATTGGTTTCATAACAAGGTAAAATTTGAAGTATCATCTGTAGAAGATTAGTTCTCTGTTGTTTCATTCTTGTGTTGAATGAGATTAATGCGCAATTACTAAGTGATTCTTACTGTTTAGGCGAGAATATAGAGCCTTTACAGGAATTTACATTGTCCTCGTGGGACTTCTGTGGTGGAGAATTAGAGAATATTCCAACTA
>JBCCSR010001286.1:0-1942 GCA_039199865.1 Bacteroidota bacterium | reverse complement strand
GGTCATGCTACTCGTTGTATACCGATCATCCGTCGTTTACTGGATCACGGTCTTAGTCCGATTATTGCCTCGGATGGTAGGGCCTTATTGCTTTTACAAAAGGAGTTTCCTCAGCTTAAAATGTATGCTTTACCGGCATACAACATTGTTTATCGTAGCCACAACATGGTCTGGAATATGGCTTGGCAAATGCCTAAAATCCTTCGCGCCATTTATTTGGAACAAAAAGCAACTGAGAAAATAGTCGCGGCAGAAAAGATCGAGGTCATCATTTCGGACAATCGCTATGGTTGTTTCGCCAGGTCAACGCAAAATATTTTGATGACCCATCAGATCAATATCAAAATTCCCTGGACATGGATGGAACGAGTCGTAGCTTGGGCAAATCATCGGATGATCCGTCGCTTTGATGCTTGCTGGGTTCCTGATTTTGCGGATACGCCTCGCCTCGCGGGAACACTTTCCTTGGCGGGAGACCTTCCAAAGGTACGCTATGTTGGTGCACTTTCCAGAATGAAAAAACAGAAGCGTGTAAAACAAATTGATTTATTGATTGTCCTCTCTGGCCCTGAACCCCAACGAACCCACCTTGAGCAGCTATTGCTGAAAGCCCTGGTTGGATGTCCTTTTCGAACATTACTCGTACAAGGATTGACCGATCGAGAAGAAAGAGAGCAACTCCGCGAAGGACTTGAGCGAGTAGCTTACTTGACGAGTGAGGCCTTAAATCGGGCTATCCTCTCGGCTGGGGTGGTGCTTTGTAGGTCAGGATATAGCAGTATTATGGATTTGGTTGCTCTGGGCAAAAAGGCCATTCTCATTCCCACCCCAGGACAAACCGAACAAGAGTATTTGGCAGAACGATTTGCGGCCCAGGGAATTTGCTGTGTACAAAAGCAAAATCAGTTGGACTTGACAGAGGCAATGGAGGAGGTGCAAAAAACCAAAGGCTTTTCCGCTTTGCAAAGAACCGATCAACTATTGGAGTGTGCGATAAAATTACTTCTGTAGTCAGATCAATTGTTTTCCTCCTGATCCTTTTCGGACTTGTCTACCTTCTTTTTCTTGGCTTTGGTATTGAATTGATTCATGCTTCTGGCCAGGCCAATACTGGCAAAACTTTTGATCGTGGCGCCTGCTTGTTCGATAATTTTTGGTAGCTTTTCGTATTCTTCATCGGTCCATTTGCCCAGAACGAAGTCGACTTGTCGTCCTTTGGGAAAATCGTTGCCAATGCCTACCCGAAGTCGCGCATACTTGTTTCCTCCCAGCATTTGGTCGATATCTTTGAGCCCATTATGTCCACCATCACTTCCTTTTCCGCGAAGGCGTTGACTTCCAAAAGGCAGATTTTTATCATCCAAGACAACGAGGAGATTTTCTTTGTTGATTTTCTTTTTTTGCAACCAATATCGAATGGCTTTTCCACTTCGATTCATGTAAGTGGAAGGTTTGAGTAGAACGAAAGTTCGTCCCTTGAATCGAAATTCGGCGAGATCTCCCAGATGATCATCCTCGAATGAAGTGTCGAAACTTTTTGCTAGAGCGTCTACAACTTCGAAACCAATATTGTGGCGAGTTTGATCGTAATCGGCTCCCATATTACCCAGGCCTACTATCAGATATTTCATCGGATCAGGTTCTTCTATTTTTGAAAATCGGCTGAAAATTTTTTTAAACCACTGCATCAGGCTGCAAAAGTACATAAACCGGGGGAAGACATCAATATGTACTTGGGGGAGTGAAAAAAATGCTAACTTGCACGTCAGTCATGAACAGATATATAGATACGATTAATGAAAGCAACTGTGTACAATTGATGGAGCAGTTTGAGGACAACTCTATCGACTTGATGCTGACTTCCCCTCCTTACGATAATCTTAGAAATTACAAGGGATACGTATTTCCATTCGAAGCCATTGCGAGAGTCGCCTATCGGGTC
>JBCCSR010001285.1:0-1948 GCA_039199865.1 Bacteroidota bacterium | reverse complement strand
GGGATACTGGTAAAATTGAACATCGTATTTTCAAAGATGTTTTGGAATACTTTGACGATCAAGATGTCATGATCTTCAACAATACTAAGGTATTTCCTGCGCGGCTCTTTGGAAGAAAAGAAAAAACGGGAGCAAAGATTGAGGTTTTTCTACTTCGGGAGCTCAACTCTGAATCAAGATTATGGGATGTATTGGTCGATCCTGCCCGTAAAATTCGGGTGGGCAACAAATTGTATTTTAGTGATCAAGAAGACAATGACATTCTGATTGCTGAAGTGGTCGACAATACCACCTCTAGAGGTCGAACCATTCGTTTCCTATACGATGGTACAGAAGATGAATTTCAAGGACTTTTAGGTTCACTAGGACATACGCCACTTCCCAAATACATTGCTAGAGAAGCCGAGGCCATTGACCGCGAACGCTACCAAACGTTGTATGCCAAGGAGTTGGGAGCCGTAGCAGCCCCCACCGCAGGTTTGCATTTTAGTCGCGAACTGCTCAAACGTCTAGAAATCAAGGGCGTTAATTTTGCAGAACTGACGCTACATGTCGGTTTGGGTACTTTCCGTGGAATCGACGTTGAAGATTTGTCCAAGCACAAAATGGATGCGGAATACTTTAGAATCAATTCTGATTCTGTCGAGAAGGTAAATAATGCCCTCACTACCAAACGTCAGGTTTGTGCCGTAGGGACCACTTCTATGCGTTCGATTGAATCTTCCGTTTCTGCCGAAGGTTTATTGAAACCCGCAGAGGGCTGGACCAATAAATTCATCTATCCGCCCTACGAATTCCACATTGCGACCTCGATGATTACCAATTTCCACTTGTCCAAATCCAGTCTACTCATCATGGCTTGTGCCTTCGGTGGTTACGATCTGATTATGGAAGCCTACCAGCAAGCCGTCAAAGAAGAATACCGCTTTTTCAGTTATGGTGATGCCATGCTGATTCTGTAATATTTCACTAAAGTGAAATATTTTTAGAGCGATACATAATATTTATATAAAAGGCAGCGTATCTTTTACAAGATAGGCTGTTTTTTATAAGATGGCTATTGCGCTGCAAATGCGCATTTCAACATCTTGCCTCTTCAGAAAAGGCTGAAGGAGTTACAAAAAAACAGGTAAAAAAAAATTCTTTCGAGACCTCGAACAATAGATCTCAGTATCCAGACCTCAAAAACGAAGGTACGACCAGAATCTCTTGTGGGATTTTCTGGTAAGAGGGATCTAAAATAGCTTAATTTAAGTCTAGAGTTTAGTCTTGAAAAAACAACAAACAAAAATCAGTAATCGCCTATTTATCAATACTTTACGCCATCTCCTCTTTTTCAAATTTCCAAAAAAGAATGGTCTGGTTTTTGATTTCCAAACTCAGGATAATTTCCTGTTTGGTACTGTAAAATTTGTTTATTAGATTTGCCACGAATTTAGGAGATTTAAGATTAGGGAACTTTTTTTGTGGCTTACTGTTTCATAAAATGATTATTCCTAAAAATCTTTTAACAAACCGAACTTATGTATTGGACTTTAGAGTTGGCCTCACACTTAGAAGAGGCACCCTGGCCTGCCACCTTAGACGAACTGCTCGATTTCGCCATTCGATCAGGTTCCCCCTTGGAGGTAATTGAAAATTTACAACAAATTGAGGACGAAGGTGAACTGTACGAGAGTATTGAGGACATCTGGCCAGATTATCCTAGAAAAGATGATTTCTTCTTCAATGAAGACGAGTACTAACTTCCACTCGTGATGGTTACTCCTATCATCAAGTGGCCCACTTTATAAATCGACTAATAAAAATAGCATGATTTAGTATGGGACAAACTGCCCCGTACTAGACGAACAGCAAAAATTGAGCGTCAATTTCTGCTGTTTTTTTTATTGAAGCCCCCTCCCCATCTCACCCATCATTCGAATATGGACGTCGTCTTCCATAGTCG
>JBCCSR010001284.1:0-1957 GCA_039199865.1 Bacteroidota bacterium | reverse complement strand
CCCTGAAAAATGCCCGTTAAAGAGAGTTTTGCCTTGAGGTCAAGCGTATCACTCTCATTGATTTGAGCGGATAAATAAATGGGAAAGAGAAGAAAACAACAAAAAAACGATTTCATGCAATTGGGGCTGTAAGATGGCTCTTTTAAAAAAACAGAGAGGAATTTTTGTTAAATATCCTCAAGTATTGGTACTTAGTTTTTCGACCGTATTGCTCGTTAGGTGTGGAATGTGCTCAGTGATTTTCTTAATTGGCCAATCCCACCATTTGAGTTCCAATAGCTTTTGGATGGCTTTTTCGGAGAATCTTTTTCGGATTAATTTGGCGGGGTTACCGCCAACGATGGAATAGGGTTCGACATTTTTGGTCACCACGGCCTTGGTCCCAATAATCGCCCCATCTCCAATGACTACTCCAGGCATGATGGTGGCCCCAAATCCGATCCAAACATCATTGCCAATGATGGTATTGCCCTTATTGGGGTAAGTTTTGTCATCCATAGCATTTGCCCATGCTCCTCCAAAAATGGCAAATGGAAAAGTGGTGATCGAATCATTGAGGTGATTGGCTCCATTCATGATGAACGTGACATCGGATGCGATCATACAAAATTTTCCAATAATCAATTGATCTCCCGTAAAATCAAATAGATACTTTACATTTTTTTCAAAATTACTTACTTGCTCGAAATCATCGTAATAAGTGTAGTCTCCAATAATGATATTGGGATTGGTGACTAGGTTTTTTAAAAAACAAAGCCGATCGTAATGGGCTAGGGGAAATAAGGTGTTTTTGTCAGGTATTTTCATAGTGGAAAGAGGGTGTTTTATTCGAAGGAGTAGGGGAGTAGTTCCCTGGAAAACTTGTCATTTACTGAAATAAATTTTTAGGTTGAATAACATCCACCTTGCTTATTTTTCCATCGGTAAACGTAAATATTTCAATAATATCTTGCGCTTTACCTTGTTCTCCCTCCAACCAAACCATGTCGTGCATCATTACCTTATTGTCGATTTCAACTAAATGCCGTATTGCTGATTTAACATTCGGATGGCGTTTGAAGTGATTTGCCCTATTGGCCTTTAAATTGGCCTTCCCTTGAATTTTTAAATCGGATGCTACAAAAATTTGAACGCTGTCCGCAAAATCTTTTACATATTTCTCTGCATCCTTTTCATTGACCGCCTCAATAATCTGCCGGATACATTTACTCTGAACGCCTTCGATAGGAGTGGTTTGGCTAGCTTGTTGAGGAGCTTCCTGGCAGGTCGTTAAGTGGAGAGCGATGAGGAGGATAACTAAAAATGCTCGTTGCATGATGTGCGCTTTTTCGTTGGAGTCGTTTGAAAATATAGTATAGCGTCAAAAGTAGTACCTTGAAATTTAAGATGCAGTGCTATGTCAAAACAACTCATTCATTGGCCAAAGATAACAATATTTTTAGCTCAGTTCCTACCCTTATTGAAGATTGCTATAGCTTGATGTGATGAGGTTGATGGTAAAAGACAATTGACTTGGACTTTTATCATTTGAAGGCTTGGTTGGCACCTTTAATCACTCTGGGTTTTCATTTTTTCAATTTCTTTGACGATTGCTTGCTCATAGCTCACCAAGTCATAAGCCATCAATTCAATTGAACTAAAAGCATCTATCACTTTTGATGAAGCATCCATGTTGATCATTCTTGTGAGTATTGAATTTCCGAATTCTGAGTATTCTTTTTGATAGTGATAAATCTTTGAGATAGATCGGATAAATTCAATATCATATTCCTTGATGATTCCACTGATCTTGGCGGCTTCGAAAGCGGTATTCTCTAGATTGGCCAACTGGATGCCTTGCCAACCTTTTATCGTATTGTGTTTGAATCGTTCATTGCCGATATAATCTTTAAAGAAATCTTTTTGCTTTAAACTTTTGCCAATACTATCAATTTCAACTCGTATGGCTTGATGGTAT
>JBCCSR010001283.1:0-1962 GCA_039199865.1 Bacteroidota bacterium | reverse complement strand
TACGAACCAAATCCATGCCTGTAAGAATGTTTTTGTGACCGACGGAGCTTGTATGACTTCTAGCTCCTGTGTCAATCCATCTTTGACTTACATGGCCTTGACGGCACGTGCGGCACAGCACGCTATTGGTGAATTGAAAAAGCAAAATCTGTAAAAATGAATAGAAGAGAAGCCTTAAAGAAGACGGGTTTACTGGGAGGTGCAGCGCTATTGTCTACCGCGCTCATTACTTTACTGGATTCCTGCCAAACGCAGGAGCGTTTGACCTGGGAACCTCAATTTTTGAACATTGACCAGGCTCAGTTGATAACCGCTTTGGTAGATACCATTTTACCAAAGACGGATACCCCCGGAGCTTTGGATGTCAAGGTAGATATCTTTCTGGATTTGGTCTTTGCAAAGATGTATGATCAACAAGCGCAACAGCAACTGGTAAAAGAAATGGATCAGTTCAGCCAAACTTGCCAGAAAAAATTTGGGAAAGACTTTTATCGCTTAGATGCCAAGCAGAGAACCGCTATACTCGAAGCAGAGGAAGCGAATGCTCCGAAATTTGCCAGAAAGGTTTGGGGACGGCCCGTTGAAAAACAGGAGCCAGTCGGATTTTATCGTTCGATTAAGTCGATGGCCATCTGGGCGTATTGTACTTCTGAAGAAGTCGGAAAAAACGTGTTGCAATACGATCCCATCCCGGGCGATTATCAGGGATGTATTCCCTTTGCTGAGGTGGGAAAAGTCTGGAGTTTATAACACCAATTGTTGGAGCAGCCAGTTTCTTTCCGAAAGAATTTCTTCATTCTCAATGGCGACTTTCAAGGTCTCTTTGGCCTTTTTATCGTAGGGGTTGAGCTTGAGTAATTTCTGAGTATAGCGTACCAGGTTGAGGTAGTTTTGTTGATGATAGGATATCGCCTTTTTTCGGCGAATGAATGTTTTCAAAGTTTGCAGATGAGATTCTAAAAGGTCAAACTCTTTGAGCTCATAAAAAATTTTGACTTGTAAAGTCTTTGCAATCAAGTTGGTCAACAAGTCTTTGTATTCTGCCTTTTGCAAATGTTGCAATGCTTCACTGTAGGCCTTTCGTTCATATTGTAATCGAGCCATGGCGAGGCTGTAGGTACGCTCCCTAAATTTTCGATCGAGTTTGCTTCTGTATTGATTGATGAATTGCTCAATCCAATCGTATTCTTTATTGCGTAAGCCAAGTGCCACTATATTGTTGTAAGAAAATCTAGACAGCAGTCCATTTTCTACCAACAACTCCTTTTCCAAACCCATCTTAAATAAATCTAAACCTTCCTGGATAAAACCAATTGCTCCGGCATTGACTTTTTTGATACAATAATTGAGGGCCAGTAAGTACAAATCACGGATTTCCGTATGGGGAAAACAGTGTCCCTGGTCAAAGAGCAATTGTTTGAAGGTTGTAAAATGCGCGGCTTTTTCTTGACCCTTGAGTAGAAAAATACCGTAGTAATAAACGGCGACCGCAGGTACTTGGAGATAATCGGAATCCTCAATCTGATTCAATATTCCGTGAAGCAAGCCAAAATCATATTCCGTTTTGTATACCGATTGATGAGACAGTAGAAAACAAACCCGCTTTAACTTTTTGGAGAGATAGGCAAGATCAATCGTATCGGACAGAGCCTGTAAATTGAATACTTCGGTGCGGTTGAGTGAAGAATGAAATTCATATTCTTCCAATTGGATTTGATACAGCCGATCGTAATACTCGTTATCGCGAATGGCCTGCTTTTGTTGATGATTTTTGATTTGCCGAATGGTCTTTTCAAAATGCTTGGGCAGTTTGCGCTTGCGGTAAATGGAAGCCAAATCAATTTTATGCGTCTCTTCTTTTTGTTCTTGATTGATGTAGCTCAAGTATTTTTCTAGTAATTTAAATAGATCACTCATCAAAAGACGAATCTTAACATCCTGAAAGGCCTGGGTGGGAAATAG
>JBCCSR010001282.1:0-1968 GCA_039199865.1 Bacteroidota bacterium | reverse complement strand
CGATAAAATAGACCCCTCTCTTCCAATTTGCTGCATCGATGGATGCATTAAATTCGTATTCTTGCTGATGCAAAACCGATCCCATTAAATCGTAAACTCTGATTTCATGAATGCCATCGGGCAGGTTTACTTCAAACTGAGTGGTGGCAGGATTAGGGAATACTACGGGATCAAATAATTTTTGCGATTTCGTCGTTCCGTCACCGGGGTCAACTTCTTTTTTCCCACCATCTCCAGGCCTAAATGGTTCACAGCAATCGGGTTGGAAATTACCCAATGTATTGCTACTACAAGCTTGGTCGATGTGAGCGCGGAAATTGTTTTGCGCGCGAAAGTTGGGCCGAAGGCGAATGTAATCAAACGCTTTAAAAACCACATTAGCTCCTTGTGGAACATTGACCGACCCTGTCGATGGTATTGGGGTTTGACTATTGATATCTGAACAGCTCTCATAAGTGCCATTAGCGATATTAAAATTGCTGTTGACGGGAGCAGCAAAGTTCAAAGACTCATTGGCCGTACAATTGCGGTACAAGTAAATACAGTCAATCCAAACAATTGCTTGCACTCCAGAATCATCATTGGTTAATCCTGTGATCATCAATTGGTCGAGAAAATCCGTCTCCTCGGTAATCTCAAAATCGACAATGACCCAGTACCAGATTCCACTAAAAATCACTGAATTGTTGTAGATCAAATCGGTATTGGTGGTTGATGGGATGGGTTGCTGACAAGCAAAGGGATCGTAGATAGAGTTCAAGTTGTGATCGAGAGAGATGCGTAGATTTGCATTGAGATTGGTACTATTATTCGTATCCATCTTAACCCTAACAAATAAACGATGACAACCTGGATCCAAATCAATATCGGTGTATACACCTTCGCTTTTAGTCTCTCTAAAAATCATTTGTATGTGATGGTCAGGAAAATCAAATCCACTGGGGCCATCGCATTTGGTTTCTATGTAATTGGGCGTTCCGTGGGAGATGGTCCAGCCTGGCAAGCAGTTGCCAAAGTTGGGGCAGCCCGGTCCGCTATCTCCACAATTGGAGATCTCCAGCTGGGAGTTGGTGATGAGATTGGTTTGTCCCCACACAAGAGGGCCAGTCAGCAAGCACCAAAGGAATAAAAATAAAAGTTGTATTTTCATAATACTGTTTTTGTTGGTAAAAAAAGAATTCACGCTGCTTAATCGCGCTCATTAGCCAATTGCGCTTTAAGCGTCGCATTCTCTTTTTCCAGCCCTTCTAATCTTTTTTCCATAGCGATCATGTGTAAAAACAACTCTTCTATTTTCTCTTGCTGATTGACCGTAACATCTCCCACATTCAGTCCATTGGATTCGATTTCAGCTGCGGAAGGGGTATTGTGCAAATAGCCCTTTTCTTCGATGTGTTTGGCTACCTCAGACAGTGGCTTGAGTTCGTAATCCTTTTCGAAAACATAGTCTGCCCAATTGGTTCTGACAATGACTTCATCGGTTAGCATTCCTCCTGCTACAAAAAGTCTGAATTTTTCAATATTGATAGAGCCAATGGTTTCCGGTGCATTCAAAGTTCCAATAGACACTTTACCTGTACCGCGAATCACCATATTGTCTTGAAGCGCGTCTCCAGTACCATGAGCGCCTCCACGGAAACGCAAATGACCTCCTCCCGTAGCATAAATCTCGTAATCCCAGCGGTTGGATCCCGTCCGTTCAAATCGCAATACGGGTTTGTTATCAGCGGACAACGTCAATAATTGTTCGGGAGAAGTGCTACTACCAATACAGACATTGCCAGAGCGATAGATATTTCCCGTTGAACCGGAGGATCCATTCCATTGTGCAGAGGCAGAAGACCAGCAAAAACATAAAGCAAGAAATAGAAGAAAAGAATTGCTTAACTTTTTCATAGTTTAAATATTTGAAAGTGAATAAATGATTACAAGTTGGTTGGTACAAGCAGGAATCACCATTTTTTTTGG
>JBCCSR010001281.1:0-1974 GCA_039199865.1 Bacteroidota bacterium | reverse complement strand
TTTTGCAGGGCCCTATATAGGGGGCTGCAAAATGCAAAACTCATCCAAAACACGTGACTAAATGTGAAAAATTTAGACACAAGTCATTAAAAACGTAGCAACACAAATTTATAATCCTTTAAAATTCAATTAATTATGTCAAACACTTGTACCGAATGCGGCAGAAATTTCAAAGGCCGCAGCGACGCCAAAACCTGTTCTGATCTTTGCAGAGCCAAACGTTCCAAAAGATTAAAAAAAGAAGCCATTTTGGAAGACCAAGTCAAGGCCGAAAGAGCACAATCCATCCAAAAAATCCGAACAGAAATTGATCGCATTGAAAAAGAGAATGTTTCCTTAAGCAATCAATTGGAACAGCTCCAAAAATACAAGGTCAACCAACAAACCAATATCAGAAGCATAGAGCAACAGATTCAAGAGCAATACCTCCGAATATCAAAATTTTCCAGACAACTCAAGCTGAAGGACCATGATTTTTACAATCGATATGTCAGCAAAGATGCTAGCTTTAAACTATCGGAACACATCTCTAGCAGGCATTACTCGATTTACATGCGAAATAAATCGGCACTAAAAGAGGCGCAACAGGAAAAAAAGAAAGTTCAAACAAACAAGGACCTATTGGAGTCAAAAATTCCGCAACAGCGATAAAATATACTAAAAATCAAGGATCAATTGGCCACCATTGAACCAAGGTTAAAGCAGATCAGTCAATCCATCGAATTCAATCAACAACGCATTCTAAGATTTGAAAATTCGCTTTGCAATGCGCTACTCAATGGAGTCACTCCTCAAGGGAATGGAAAAAGCAAAAAAGGAAAGGTTCCCATCCTCAAAGATACCTTAAAAGGATCTGAGCTAATGATGATGAATTTTGAAACCTTTGATCTTCCCACCGAATTAGGCCGTTTTTTGGGACAGCTAGAGCGCTATCGCTTAGCCATTGCCCTAACTGGAGATAATGGCGCTGGAAAAACCCATTTTTCTTTTGCTTTGGCTGAATTGTTCTCCAAATCTGGCTTCTCCATCAAATACTATTCTTTGGAAATGGGTTTGGGCAACAAGGTCAAAGAATTGGTTCAACTTTACAATTGCCACGACATCGCTCTTACCCAAAATGGAAAACTCAATCAAGTCCAAAAAGATGCTAAACTCTACGATGTCATCGTCGTTGATAGCTACGGAAAACTGGAAGCCAATTCCAAGGATTTTGACAAACTTAGAAATGCCTTCCCCCACACCATTTTTATCTTCATTTTTCAAAAAACCAACTCCGGAACGATGCGAGGCGGCTCCTCGATCAAATTTGATAGCTCAATGACGATTAATGTGATCAAAAGGGAGGGGCAAAGGATTGCCGTGATGGAGAAAAGTAGATATGGGACGATTAGCTGGGAATATGACATTTCAGTAAAGAAAACCACCGAAAAGATGTAAACTGAGCTGTAAACCGCTTACACCATAGCTTACACCGCAAAGAAAAAGGAGTTACGATTTTTTATCGTAACTCCTTGATTTTCATTAAGTCGGGGTGGCAGGATTCGAACCTGCGACCCCCTGCTCCCAAAGCAGGTGCGCTAACCGGACTGCGCTACACCCCGAAATGCTATAAATAGCTATTAATTTGGAAACTTGATGCATAATCCATTGATCAATAAACAAGTCTCTAAAAAAGAATGACAAAGGTAGTATTTTATTGAAATGATGTCAACCCTATTGGAAAAGATTTTGAAAATTCCTGGGCCTCATTGTGAAGGCGACTTTTCGCTAAATAAGGTGGATGATCAAAGAGGATTTGAAGGAGCCTAAAATAGCCTTTTAGCTCTTCTAAATCGACGGAATATTGCCCTTGTACTTAAAACAGTAAACTGCCTGACCCGGATTTTGAGCCAAACAGTTTAATGGTGCGGTGAGAGCGGGATTCGAACCCGCGGTACCCCTTTCAAGGTACGCCGGTTTAGCAAACCGGTGGTT
>JBCCSR010001280.1:0-1974 GCA_039199865.1 Bacteroidota bacterium | reverse complement strand
GTAAACATGCGGCTGGGCTGATGCTCAATCGCTTTCGCCGTGTAAATCAGCCAGATAAAATCGGGATAGGGATAAGGGTAATTGATTGGTTTAGGGGTAGTATGTCTTAGGTGGGCAAAACCAAAAAGCTTCAAGTCACTTACGAGCCATCCTGTTTCCTCCAGTATTTCTCGACGAGCCGTCTCTTCAAAGGACTCGTCCCCTTCACAGCGACCGCCGGGCAGCACATGGAACTGGTCTTTGGCTTCTTCCACAACCAAAATTTCATTTTCCCGACGCACTAATCCACGCACAGAACTGACAAGATTTGATGGAGGCAGTTTTTCAGAACGATAATAAGCAATTTCCAACTGGATTTCTCCCCAATCGGCCGATTCAGAATAAGTAGGTTCTAACATGGACAGAAATTCACTAAGCAATCCCATATTAATTTGAACCAACCCGGATTTTGTTTACTCCAAATTGGTCTGCCAGACTATCCAATGCTCGAATCCAGCATTCAATCACATCATTTTCGCATACTTGTAAATCAGCATGCATCCTATAGTGTCCCGGCTCGACCCGTTCAAATCCACTGAAATATTCAGCGTACCCTTGCTCGGCTATCTCCTCATGGAAACACAGGGCTTTATATGATTTCGGAGTTGTTTTCATATTCTCCAGTAGATCCTGCCAAAAAATTTCTTCGGCTCTTTTCAATTCAGCTTCATTTAAAGGGTATTTTGTCCAAAATTGTAGAATAAGGTCAGGTAACCCATACCACTTATACCAGCTTAAATCAGTTTGGATACCGTCAATTACCCATATTGGGCTACCCGGGTGGTTCAAATAGTTGTTTGCAAAGTAATCGTCTTGAATTGAAGGATTCCAAGAAAATTTAAGCCCGTTAGCAAGTTGCTCTAAGTCGTTTAAGCCATAAGGTCTGGAAGCCTTTTCCTTTGCTTGCCAAACAATGAGTGCTCCGTACCCATGATTGTCTGGCCCAACTAAATCTCCTCTTACAATTTGAATATTTTCATCGGTAAAAGAGGGTTTTTCTCCCTCTGGAATGAACTGAAATGGATTTTCTTCAAGTGCCAGTTTAGTAACGGTCTCAAATTGTTTGGACAGAACATTTCCCAACTCAATTAATGCAGTTTGAGTAAAAACTCCTTGAGCTGCTAGCTGCCGCGAAACATCTCCACAAAAGATTTCAATGTTTTGATTCTCATTTGGAGAATACAAATTGGAAACAAAAATCTCATTCTTGTCCCATTTAATTTCAAGAATATAGGTTTTGACTACTTCAATTCTGAGATAACTAAGAATTTGATAGGTCGCACCATCCACGGAAAGAGAGTCAAAGTCTAATAAGAGAGAGCCGTTTATACTTTCGTCAAGCACATTTTTGCCAAAGAGTTGAGAAAAAATAGCTGGCAACTTTGCATCAATCGCGTCTATGAACGATTGAGGTATCCGGTCAGAATATGCTTCATTGAGGCGATAAATCCCCTCTATACTTTGATTCCAATTCACTAGCCAACCGCCTCATCCGGCCGATCACTGAGGTCAATCCAGATCGTTTTCAGCTCAGTGAACTGATCATGGGCATGGATCGAATTATCCCGGCCGCCAAAGCCCGAATGCTTGTACCCGCCAAACGGGGTTGAAATATCCCCTTCCCCATAGCTGTTCACCGTCACCGTGCCTGCCCGAATCTCACGCGCAGCCCGGATGGCCCGCTTCGCATTACCAGAAAAGACCGACGCTGCTAATCCATAAGGGGTGTCATTGGCCAATCTGATCGCTTCATCGTTGCTAGCTACCGTCAGCACAGATAAAACCGGTCCAAAGATTTCTTCTTTCACGATTTTTGAGTCCACTTTCGCCTCATCAAAAATCGTGGGGAGCACATATTTGCCATCTTGAGTTTCACCCCCCATGATCACCTTGGCGCTCTTCTTCCCTTTTTTGAGATAAGAGCTGACTTTTTTG
>JBCCSR010001279.1:0-1977 GCA_039199865.1 Bacteroidota bacterium | reverse complement strand
GAAAAGATAGCCCACTAATTCAAGCTACAGATGCCGTTGTCATCGATAACTCTAACATCAGTAAAGAAGAACAATTGGCCATGGTACTAGCCCTAGTAAATGAGAGGAGCAAATCTTTTTCTACTACCTCATAATCAAAACATCGCTCGTATACTTTCAGAGGACCTTATCTCAAAATCTCACTTCCACATAATACACAATAACAATATTGTTCAATGCCCGTTTTCTAAACGTACCATCCCAGGCAAAAGTCGTTTGGCCAACAGGAAAATGTTTTGCCTCAAATACCAACTCTCTCCAACGATCAAAAATTCGAAACAAAACTACCTGTTCTACATATTTATCACTTTGAATAGCCTGCAGCATCGTTTCGATCCCTGCTTTAAACAGAAATTGAAAAAAGGATTGCATGCAGCCTTATCCTTGAATTACTGAAAAAGTCTTTTGGTCAATTGAGTGGTTCTCAATGAGGGTTCTTCGATTTATTCTTCCTCTTTTAAATGTTTTTGATACGGTAAAAACTGATCATTCAAAAAAATACTCTGTCTTAGTCTACACGAACCTTTCCAAAAGGTCACAATGGATGAACTACCAGCGGATCTATTTTGATCAAATATGAAAAACAAAGGTGACACTACCTCTTTTTTTATGAAAAGCTATTTTAGCTGTATAAAAGTCTTGAATTGTGAAAGCGCGATAGTTCCCCCCACTCCTCTTACTCCTACAAGCCGAGATTTGTAGTATTCGAATAGCAACTTTGAACACTTTTTCTCTCCATAGTTATCTACTCCTCCAGTACTGAACATGCATCCAAAGCCTGTTCATACCATAAATTACTGATACAAAAATGAGTTTGCGAAGCGCTAGAATACAAGTTGAATTACAATATGTGCTCTGGATTTTTATTTTGCCATTCAAAGTACAACCAGAAGATTACGACTCCAATCAAATAAAGATTTTGGTAAGTAGTCATCACAGCAACGAAGGAGCCTGTTCACTCTATTGTTATCAACGGCTCCTCAAATTTGACTACTGTACGTATCAATTCAAATTGAAGAAAACGATCTCCACATCTAAGCCTATTTATTTGAGTAACGTAACGTCTCCTTGATATTGTTTTTGTTCTCCATCGATAAAAGCAACAAGGGCTACGTAGGTAAACACGCCTGGTCCCATCGCTTGTCCTCGAAACCAACCATTCCAGGCATAGGCACTTTCATTGGGAGGGAAACGATTGGCCTCGTGTACCAAAGCCCCCCAGCGATTAAAGACCCGAAAAAAGATGACCGTCTCCACTCCCTTGCCAGCATAAACAGTGAAAACATCATTCACTCCATCCGCATTGGGACTAAATGCGTTTGGAATATACACCTCTCTCGGTTTTTCCACTTCGATCAAGACTTCATCACTTGCTGTGCAGCCTCTTTCATTGGTCACCTCCAAGTGATAGTTCGTAGTAAACAAAGGCCCAGCCCAAACAACTGGACAATCTACACAATCCAATCCAGCTGCCGGCGACCATTGATAATCCAATGGATCAGTAGTATTGACAAAAGCGTCCAACTCTAATTGACAACCCAAGGCAATCGTACTATCCGATGGTAAACTCACCTGCAGTGGTTGAGGCGAATTGATTACAACTAACTGATCAAAAATACAGCCCTGCTCATCCTCAACGGAGAGCGTATACTCTCCTGTTGCCAAGTGAGCAAATCGCAAGTCATTTTGAAAATTGGAACCATCCAAACTAAATTGCAGACCCAAAAAACTACTGTCTATCCAAATCTGACCATCCTCATCTCCAAAACAAGTCACCTCGATCGCTGTTATATTCAATGAAAGGGGTACGGTGTAATCGATGACAAAATGAGTGATCTCCTGACAAGCATTGGCATCGCTCACCGTCAGACTATATCCACCAACTGGCAAGTCAATTAAGCGGGTCCCCGTTTGATTGTCAACACTCCATTGAAAAGT
>JBCCSR010001278.1:0-1985 GCA_039199865.1 Bacteroidota bacterium | reverse complement strand
TTTTTCTAATCCCCTTTTCTTGGCCAACCGTTTACTCTGGGTGA
Source organism: Bacteroidota bacterium (assembly GCA_039199865.1). GTDB lineage: Bacteria > Bacteroidota > Bacteroidia > Chitinophagales > Saprospiraceae > JALZUU01. Next base: position 1,941 of record JBCCSR010001278.1, on the reverse strand, counting down.
TCATTGGTTTTTTGATTTTGGCCTTGACCTATTTTCGATTTTCATTTACCCAACGAAAACAAAAAACGAAAAAAGGACAGAAGTTAAGTCAAAGCCCTCAACTCCAACCCGTCATTGCTCGATTGAAGGCCCTGCCTCAAGTCAGGATTAATGATAGGACCACAACTGCTTTGCTGCAATTTTGGCATCAGATCAAGATGGAATTTTGGGGTGTAGCCAAAAGTACTCCTTTTTTACTCATCATCAGTTTTGGTATTTTAAATATGATGGGCTCCGTCCCTTTTGTCAACGAATGGTACGGAACGGGCAATCATCCCGTAACTTACCTGGTCGTCGATGCCATTCGGGGTACGCTCTACCTTTTCATCATTGCCATTTTGATGTACTATGCCGGGGTTTTGGTGTGGAAAGAAAGAGAAGCCAAAATGAATGAACTTTTCGATGCTGCTCCTTTTCCAACCTGGATTCCATTTACCTCAAAACTGTTGGCCCTGATAGGTCTCGTAGTCATTATCTTAATCGTCGCCACTTTATTTGGTATGACCACGCAAGCCATAAATGGCTATACTCATTTTGAGTTGGGCGTTTACCTCAGAGAATTCCTGGTCTATGATCTCTTGCAATTTATTGGGTTTATCATTTTAGCTTTGACCGTTCAGGTTATGGTCAACAACAAGTATTTGGGCTACTTCGCCTTTTTGGTCGTCGTAATAGCGGCTGCTTTTGGTCCTGCAGCCTTGAAAATCAATTCCAATCTTTTCGGCTATATGCGCTTGCCCAACTACATTTACTCAGACATGAATGCCTGGAGTGATTTCACCCAAAGTTTACATTGGTTCCTTGCTTATTGGCTACTTTTTGCGGGCATGCTAGCCATTGGAAGCATTTTGTTTTGGGTAAGAGGAAAATCGCTTAGCTTTGGCCAACGGCAAAAGATTGCCCAACAACGCTTTCGTGGTCAACTGCCCCTACTCTTGCTTGGACTCGCCGTTCTTTGGGTAGGCACCGGAGGTTTTTTGTTTTACCAAACCAAAGTGCTCAATACCATCAGCCACCAACAACAACAAGAGCTACGACAAAAAGAATACGAGCTCAAATACAAGCAATACGAGGGCCTCGCGCAACCTAGAATTGTTAACATCAAAAACGACTTGGCCCTGTTTCCCAAAAAGAGAAATTTTGCCTTGACCACCACTATTACTGCACAAAATAAATCGAACGAAGCCATTCGGCAAATCCATTTCAGCATTCCCGAACAAGTTACGATCGACATCGATCTTCCCAAGGCCACTATTGAGCAAAAAGATGATTATGCTTCGTACTGGATCTACAATTTACAGTCCCCCCTATTGCCTGGTGATTCGATAAACTTCCAAGTAAAGAGCAGCTATCAAAGTAAGGGAATCGAAAACGAATTGGAAATGTCGGGACTGGTAGACAACGGATCTTTTCTAGTCAGTAATGACCTTTTGCCCACTATTGGCTACAATCCAAATTACGAAATCACCAGCCAAAGAACACGAAAAGGACATCAATTGCCCGCAAGGGAAAGAGCCCATAAACTGCACGCCAATTGTAGCCATGCTTGTAGCAATACCTACATCAGTACGGATTCCGACTGGGTCAATATTTCTAGCACCATCAGCACCTCGGCCGATCAAATTGCCGTTGCACCAGGAACATTGGTCAAAGAATGGGAAGAGGCAGGTCGTCGCTATTTCCAGTACACTTTAAAAAAACCAGTCCTCAACTTTTATGCTTTTGTCTCTGCCCGCTATGAAGTCTTGAGAGAGACTTGGACTGCTCCTTCGGGAAAAAAAGTAGATGTGGAGGTATATTACCACAAAGGCCACAAATACAACGTTGAAAAAATGGCTGACGCAGTAAAAGATGCATTGACTTATTGCACCCACAACTTCTTGCCCTATCCACACGAACAAG
>JBCCSR010001277.1:0-1985 GCA_039199865.1 Bacteroidota bacterium | reverse complement strand
TGTCATTCAAGTGCAGGCGCAATCCATCAAAGGCCAGCTTGTGGATACGGAGCAAAATGTACTTCCTTTTGCTACCGTGGCGCTTTACCTTTCCTCTGACAGCTCGTTGATCGACGGGGCAATTACCACCGACCTAGGCGCTTTTTCTTTTGAAAAACTAAAGCAAGCCGAGTACTTTCTCTTGATCCAATTCATGGGGTATGAGCCTGCGGCTTTATCAGCAATCAGAATAGGTAAAAACGACGTGAAAGATCTAGGCAAAATCACAATGAAGCCAAGCACGATGCTATTGGAAGAGGTACAAGTGAGTGGGGAAAAACTTTCGGTGATCAATAAAGTGGATCGGCAGGTTTTTGATGCCACTTCTCTGCAATCTGCTACCGGGTCTACTGCAACAGATGTATTGAGGAATATGCCTTCCGTTTCTGTGGATGCTCAAGGTGTAATTTCTGTAAGGGGAAGTACAGGATTTGTGGTGCTGCTAAATGGGAAGCCAATCCAAACAGACCCAGCTACCATCCTAAACCAATTTCCTGCAAATGCTATCGAAAACATTGAGATCATGACTGCACCATCTGCAAAGTATGACCCTGAAGGAAAAGGAGGATTGATCAATATTGTGACCAAAAAAGGAGCAGGAGACGGGCTGTTTCTTCAAACAAATATCAGATATGGGCTTCCAAGTATTGAGCCCTATGACAATGCAGAAAATGCTTTACGCTACGGTGCAGATTTTAGTTTGAATTACAGAAAGAAGAAGTGGGACGTGTCATTTGGGATGAGCTATCTGCGAAATGATATTTCTGGAAGAAGGGTTGGGGAAGTGACTACCACCATCGGCGATACGCTGACCAGTTTCCCCTCTGATGGTGAGCGGAGTTTCGACGAAGAAAATTATTCTGGAAGATTTACAGTAGGTTATACTCCTAGCAAAAGTGATAATTTTTCCATTGGTTTTTTTGCGGGTAAAAGAACAAAAGACCGCACGGCAGATATCTTATACTTTAATAATACGTCCACTCAGATATCAACCGGAAACCAACTAAGCTCTTTTGAATATTTCAACGAAAACCTTCGCGTTCGGAGAGGTGATTTTGTTTTGGGGAGTTTCGATTATGCACATTCGTTTGAAAACAAATCGAAGATCAGCACCTCATTGCTTTATGAATACACACTTTTAGGAGGACCCACCACCAACCTAAACCTCGATCCCGAAACGAGAGAAATTTACCAGGAAGAGTTCAATACCAACGACAACCCACTGAATGGCCTTCGATTTCAAGTGGATTATCTCTGGAAGCCACTAAAAGTCGGGCAATTTGAGTCTGGGTATCAGTTTAGAAATTTGGATCACACAGGTGACTTTATTTACGAACGAAAAAACAATGCGACAGGTCTTTTTGAATTGGTTCCGGCGTTTTCCAGCGAGGTGGACTTGAAGCGATCCATCCATTCTGCTTACACCACTTTTGAAGGATCAAAAGACAAGTGGAAGTATAGTTTAGGAATTAGAGGCGAATTGATGAACCGCTCACTCTTTTTAGCCGACCGGATTGGTACAATAGATACAACATATAACTATGATTTTTTCCAGCTGTTTCCTTCCGCTAGTTTTCAATATTCATTAAAAGAAAATGTAAAGCTTAAGGCAGCTTACAGCAGACGTGTAGAAAGAACAACCACTTTCAAAATAAACCCCTTTCCTGAGCGCGAGCATTCAGAAACATTGGAGCAGGGAGACCCGGAATTGTTGCCTGAATTTATCGACCTTTTGGAAGTTGGAATTGAAAAAGAGTACGAATCGGCTAGCGTTTTTGCCACCGCTTATTCTAGACATGTGCAAAACCTTATTAACCGTGTCAATACCGTCTTTAATGATACCATTCTCAATCGGATTTATTCCAATGTGGGAACTGGCCTATCTCTTGGATTTGAGCTTGGTGCAGAGCTAAATCCAACTCAATGGTTCAAAGCATTCGTTGGCG
>JBCCSR010001276.1:0-1987 GCA_039199865.1 Bacteroidota bacterium | reverse complement strand
TACGCCATTGCCAAGATTGCTGGTATCAAACTCTGTGACGCTTATCGAAGCCAATATGGTTGTGATTTTATTTCGGTCATGCCCACCAATTTGTATGGTCCCAATGACAATTATGATTTGAAAAATTCACATGTCCTTCCCGCATTGATTCGTAAGTTTATTGAGGCGAAGCGCAATAATGATTCCTCCGTGGTACTTTGGGGAACGGGTACGCCACTCCGCGAGTTTCTTCACGTAGATGATTTGGCAGATGCCTGCTATTTTCTGATGCAAAATTATAGCGAAGAAGGCCTGGTCAACATTGGTACTGGGACAGATATTTCGATTAAAGATCTCGCTTTACTGATCCAGAAAACAGTGGCTTACGATGGAAAAATTGACCACGATTTGAGCAAACCAGATGGAACGCCTCGCAAACTCATGTCGATCGATAAACTGAAAGCCTTAGGATGGTCGCCAAGCATTGCCTTAGAAGAAGGAGTCAAAATGGTTTATGAACAGGTAAAGGACACCGAATGGGCGGCGATCGCTTAAGCTAAACTTTACCTATGCTTCGCATCAAAATAAGCATCCAGACGTACACTTCATAACATGCAAAATCTACTATTTAATGGATACGAATAACACCTATGTTGCCATTATGGCCGGAGGAATTGGCTCTCGTTTTTGGCCGGCTAGCCGCACCGCTCGCCCCAAACAATTCCTGGACATTATGGGCGTTGGCAAGTCATTGATTCGCTTGACTTTCGAGCGATTTCTCAAAGTATGTCCCGCTTCACAGATATTTGTGGTGACCAACAAAATGTACAAAGATCAGGTCAAAGAACATCTGCCGGAATTGACCGACAACCAAATCCTGTGTGAGCCCTCTCGCAACAATACGGGCCCCTGTGTCGCTTATACTGCATTCAAATTACAAGCCTTGAACCCGGAAGCCAATCTGGTGATTGCTCCTTCTGATCATATCGTCTTGAAAGAAGATATCTTTGTCGCTGCGCTGAGCAAAGCACTGGATTTTACCGCCAAGGAAAATGCTTTGCTCACTTTGGGGATTCGTCCCTCCCGTCCCGATACGGGGTATGGCTACATCAATTATGTGCAGGAATTTGTGGAAGTCCCACATCCCAATGACAACATTGGAGGCATCCACAAGGTCATCAAATTTACGGAAAAGCCAGAGTTGGATGCTGCCAAGGCTTTTTTACAGAGTGGAGACTACCTGTGGAATGCAGGCATATTTGTTTGGAGAACGGGCAGCATTTTAGCAGCTTTTGAAAAATATGCCAATGAAATTCACCGCATTTTAGGACAGGGAAGTGGGGTTTACAATACCTCTGAAGAGCAAAGTTTTATCGATGAACATTATCCCCAGACGCCCAGTATTTCTGTAGACTATGCCATTATGGAAAATGCGGCCAATATCTACACCATTCCCGTTGACTTTGGCTGGTCGGATCTAGGTACCTGGGCCTCGCTACATGCGGAAGGAGATAAAGACGAAAGTGGCAATCTCATTCAAGCGGATAATGTATTCCTAGATGATATCTCGAATTGCCTCATTCGGATGCCGAAAGATAAAATGGTGGTCTTAAGAGATTTAGACAATTACATTATTGTCGATGAGGGAGATATTTTATTGATTTATCCCAAGTCAAAAGAGCAAGAAATTAAGGCACTGACCAATCAGATCAAGAAGGTCAAGGGGGAGTTGTTTGTTTAAGCTGGCGAACATAGCTTTGGAAGCGTAGCCGAGTTTGTGCTTTTGCGTAGGGCTGCAATTGAGTGGCCATCTGTTGTTTGTGTTGATTGTAAGTTTTCTCCTGTATCCATCGCAAGAGTAAAGTTTTAAAATCTGCGGTTTGGTCATAAGTTCCGACTACAGGTTTTAGTACTTCCGGCAATGGATAATGTTGAGGAAAAATAGCGGGAATGCCCAAGCGAATGGCATCATTTACCGTTGCGGTCACGTGCGTCTTCCCGTTGATTT
>JBCCSR010001275.1:0-1990 GCA_039199865.1 Bacteroidota bacterium | reverse complement strand
GGCCAGAGCGAAGGCTAAAATTTTAGCCTTCGCTCTGGCCTTTGATCAATATAGGATGCGTTATGATTGCTCAAGGAGTACAATTTTTGCAGTTGCAAATGGGAAATACCAATTATTAGGAACGGTATTTTGCTACTCACGCGTAGTTGTTTTTTAATCCAGTTTACCTTCCGCTTTGAGCAAATCGAGATAGCCCAGAATCATATGGATTCCACTGTAATTGGGAGGTAGGCTGTGATAGGGATACATTTTCTGATGGATTTGATAAACGGAAGTCAAACCGGATCGATATACCTTGAGGCATTCCTCTTTTCTCAACTGGGTACGTGCTATTTGGCGTTGAATGATTTGATTGGCTTGATCAAAGACGGGGCCGTGTCCAGGATAAACCCTTTGTAAATTGAGTGGAATTAATTTTTGGAAAGAATGCAACAAATCACTCAATGCCCTGACTGCTTGGCCAGGCTGTTGGGGATCTTCAGAAACAATGGGCATTGGCGTCAAAGGCAAGAGCATATCGCTACCAAAAATACGCTTTTCCTCTGGTTGGATAAAAACATGTTGGGTCGGACAGTGGCCAGGGGTATGCCATACCTCCCATTTTTTATGCCCAATTTCGAGTTGATCTCCCGCCTCAAAAAACACAAAACGGTTGAGGTCTTTTACCTTTGGATACCTGCGCAATTGCTTCACAAATGCAATACTTTCTTCTAGCATTTTTGGTGGAAAGCCAATCGTTTCGTAAAGCTGTTGGATGAAAGGCATGTAGTTGGCCTTCATCTGGTCTGGATGCTTAAACCAACCTTCAATAGCTTTGGGGGCACGGATGATGGCATCGCAATGTTCCATAATTTGGGGAAGCAAACCGACGTGGTCTCGATGTTCATGGGTAATGATGACTTGCTGAATGTCTTGGAGGGCAAATCCATGCTTTTCCAGGGCCGTACAAAAGCTGGTCCAGTTGTCTGGGCTATCATAGCCACAGTCGACGAGGGTCAATTGATCTCCTGGAATCAAATAGCAATTGACAGATTGAAACATGATTTCCAAAGAAAGTTCGATGCGAATGGGTTCCATGGCGAAGTATTGGATAAAACGAATAGAGTGTTGGCCTTTATGATTCAAGCAGGAGATCTTGCAATTTGGCGATCTTTTCAGCATCTAGCCCAATGACTTCTTGAAGAAAATGATCGATATGGCCATAGTGTTCTTCCATCGCATCATAGGCCCCTTGAAGATAAACTTCATCCGCAATTAAAATGGGTTTGACTTGTTCGAGGTCGAAGCCAAAACGGTCTGCCGCTTTTTGTAGCATTGCCCAGCCTCCCTTGTGTTCCAGATAAAAATTAGTGAGTAGATAATCTGCAAAAATGGTTTTTTTGTCTACCCCAAGTGCAGACAACAGTAGGGCAGTGGCAAAGCCCGTACGATCTTTGCCCGCGGTACAATGATAAAGTATGGGATAGTTTTTTTCCTCCAATAGCAGTTGGAAAAAATCCTTGTACTGTGCCGCATTGGTGGTGACATAGCTTCGATTGGCATGATAGAGATAACTGTCTTTCCCTTTTCCTTTATTCGCTTTTTCTATCCAATCGAGTTGGTCGATACGTCCCTCCCCAACGGGGAAGGAATACCGCTGGAGAGCAGCCAATTCGAACCAGCGATCTGGTAGGTTATTTTGCTCAGTGGTGGTTCTAAAATCACAGATGGTCTTCAACTGTAAAGCCGCCATCTTTGCATCTTCGGTGTCTGCAATGCGGGTGAGCAAACCAGAGCGAAACAGCATTCGCCATTTGAGTTGGCGACCGTCTTTACCTGAGTATCCACCAATGTCTCTTAAATTCTGGGCTCCTTTGATGTCAATAAATCTTTCCATTCCGTTGTCGTAAAATTTATCTTTTGGTTTGATATTTTTTCGGCGTTTATCGGTTGCATAAAGTAATCCTTTTACGTGACCACCAATTGAAAAGATGGAAATCAAATTTTCCTT
>JBCCSR010001274.1:0-2001 GCA_039199865.1 Bacteroidota bacterium | reverse complement strand
CGTTTACATCATTTCCAACAGAATTGTAAATACGCTCGACTGGGATTTACAAATCGAAGCGGTAGATTTGAACGATGTGGTCAACAAGCCCGTCATTACCAGAATACCCAACGCTAGTGGTGAATTTCCGGACATCATGCGACCTGAAGGGAATGTGACGCTGAAGAATCTTTGGTTTGTGGTGGGGGAAAAGGGACCACTGGAAAATCACGATTGGGGGAAAATTAGATACATGGGAGACAATACAAGAATCATTGCGGATCATTGTATCTTCGAAAAAGATAGAGGAGGGTTTTTTCAACTACGGGGCAATAATATCAAACTATACGTTACAAATTGTATCTTGAGAAATGGTGGCAATCGTAGAGTCCTGCAAGGGAACGGTCGTGCAGTGGATGCAAGAAATACTTCGGTCGATACGCTGATAATGAGAAATACCATTGTGTACAATATTCAGGATCGATTCTTCCGAAGCCAAGGCGCAATGGCTCCGCACAATTATATTGAAATAGACCATTGTACTTCCTTCAATACTGCGGGGCGTCACGGATTCATTCAATTGGGGAGAGCCCTTACCGCTAAGATCACCAATAATTTGTTCATCAATCCAATTATGTTGGGCTCTAGTCCCATCTATACCGATGAGCAAACCCAACCCGATAATGATCTACACAAAGTAATTACCATAGATACTTTATATGATAATACTGCTTTGACGATCTCAAATAACAATGCTTTTTGGACTAATGATGTCACCAATTACTGGGCATCAAATGATAGTGTTTCTGCTCCGGGTATGTTATCTGACTTGGTGATGGACAATATGGGCTCGGCCGCATCTGACGCATTTTTTGCCGAACAACTGACCTTGAATAGCGTACCGGGTTCAATCCTGCAATACGTCATTGATCTTTATGCTGATCCTCAATCTACGGATATGTTTGACTTTATTGTGGAGGATGCTGTTTTGGCGGGCACGCCCAATGACTCCGGCAACTTGTTTGATTTTGCTACTTTCGATCCTTGCTACAGTCCCTCTGCCATGTCTGCAACGGCCGCTACCGATGGAGGAGCCGTTGGAGCGGTTGGTACTTGCGCTATGCTCACGAATACATTTGAAGTGAACGTAAACGAGGCTTTGGCTTTGAAGGTTTTTCCAAATCCTACCACCATCGATTTGAATATAACATTCGAATTACAAGAATCAAGTCAAGTCAATCTTTCCATTCTGGACTTAAGTGGCAAAAGGGTAGCAACGATTTTACAGGGGCAATTCGCTGCCGGAGAACACCTCTTTGCGCAGGATATTTCCAACCAATTGGCAAGGGGAATGTATTTCTTATCTCTACAAACGGATCAAGGCCTAACGACGCAAAAGTTGATCGTTCAATAATTACTTTTCCCTGCTAGATCAAGGTTTTTAAAAGTAAGCGGCAGTTGAGTAGACTGCCGCTTAAGCCAAATTCCTATTTCATTTTCTAAAACTTAGAAAAATCGTTTTTGATATGAAAGTTTTCTTTTCCTTGTTGATTTTAATTTGTTTTGCTGGCTGTTATGGGTCAGCAGATTCCAATGATGAGAAAAGAACCAGGCCTGTAGTGACTCCCATCTCTTTAGAAACTTTATCAAAAAGAGCGGTTGAAGACCTATCAAAAATTACTTTTGATTCTGTTCAGATTCCCAGAACGATGGAGAAAAGCGGACAATTGAAAGGTACTCCTTCAAAGAGTTGGACGAGTGGTTTTTATCCCGGATTACTCTGGCAACTCTATGGGCATAGTGGAAATGAAAAATTGAAGCAAGCTGCCATGCAATGGTCAGCAGTAGTTGAAAAAGAGAAAATGGATGGAACAACACACGATTTGGGATTTAAGATTTACTGTCCATTTGGCAATGCCTACAGAATTACAAATGACGAAAAGTACAAAGCAATTTTTCTCACTGCTGCTCAAACTTTAAGTACGCGGTTTAATCCCAAGGTAAAGGCGATCCGTTCTTGGG
>JBCCSR010001273.1:0-2001 GCA_039199865.1 Bacteroidota bacterium | reverse complement strand
GCATACTTTGCAGATTGTCTTCATAGAGTTCCATTAATGCTTCGTAAACTTCTGGAGCATTAGTGGAAGGATGAAATTGATCGGCTTGGTTGAACCAAACTTCTACCGCCAACTCCGGATGACTGATAATTGCTGGTCTTTTTTCAATTAATTTTAGCTTTTGTTTGGCTCCCCATTCAAATAAAATATCATTGTCTCGACAATGCTGTTCGATGGCTAATCGATCGGAGGTTTCAAAAGTATCTTGCCAAGAAGGACCAGCTCCAAAACCACCATGCAAGTTTCGAATGTATTGAACCCCCTTTTCTTTAAAGGCAGTTTTAATTTCTTCGGGAAGGTCTTTCAAAATTTGCCGACTATTGGCAATAATGGTATGTCCTCCATCTTCAGCTGGCTGTGCACAACAGAAGAAAATATACGATGGCCAATCCTTGGCATAAGAAAGTTCATTGTGAAGAGAAATCAGAGATTGCGCCGGATGCTCTGTGGAAGTATAAACCTGACCATGAACATTAGTCCGAGGAGAATTGCCTCCAGAGTAATTGATGGAACTACCAGGGAACGCACCAACACAGGCCTCCAACTTGTCGGGAGTATCAATTCCAAAGGACTTGAAAAGTACGGCACCAGTGGTCATTAGTTGTTCTTTTATTTCCGCAAATTGCTTGCGAATCAGTTGGGGCAATTCCCTCCCCGAGTGATCATTGCTGATCACATATGGAAAACTATCTTTTTTTGTCATATCAATATTCTTTAAAAATAAAAAAGGAAAGCGGTTGCAAAATTGGCAATAGCGAAAAAGGGTTTAGAGCTGAAAGCAGCATTATACTTTGATTAATTGTTCGTCAAAAAGCTCCCAGTAAAAACCTTGTTTTGAAATTAGATTAACGTGATTGTCTTGCTCAACAATGACTCCATTTTTGAGGCAAATAATTTCATCCAAGTGCTGAACGGAGCTCAAGCGGTGGCTAATTACAATGAGCATTCCATTCTGATAAATCTTCCGAATATTTTTTATCAATGCTGATTCGGTAATGGAATCCATTGCGGAGGTAGCCTCGTCCAAGATCAGAATTTCAGTATCCATTAACAAAGCCCTGGCAATGGAAAGTCTTTGCCTTTGTCCATCTGAAAATTTAGTACCTAAGTCAGAAACCTGTGTGTCTAATTGATTGGGGAGCGTAGCAATAAAATCTTCTAATTCTACTAATCGGATGACCGATTTTAAGGAATGAACGGACGATTCTTTTAAGCCATAAAGTAGATTATCTCTAATCGTCCCTTGTAACAATTTTGTACTGGATCGAACGAGAGCAATCTTTTCACTTAAAGCGTAGATGCCCAGATTTTCTGCTAACTGATCATTTATTTTTATTCGCCCATTGGTAGGTTTATAAAGTCCACAAAGTAAGAAAGTCAAAGTACTTTTACCACTGCCACTGCCACCAACAAAACCATAACTTCTTCCTCTTTGAAAAACCAAATTCACCCCCTTTAGCACCATATTTTCACCGAGTGTCAACTGTACATTTTTGAATTCGATCTGTTCAATTGCCTCGGGTATTCTAATTTCCCTTTTGTCAATATCAGGAATTTCAATCGTTTGAAACGACATGATGCGACTCATAGATTCCTTGGCACGCAAGGTTTGGTAATAAACGCCCACTAAGCCTCTAGCCGGAGCAAACATCAAATGAAAATATTCGAGAAAAGCAATCAAAGTACCTAGGGTCAAGGTGCCAGCAAAGATGCCATCACTTCCAAAACCTATGATAATTACGGGGGCCAAGGTGATCAAGAAAAAAGAAAGGTTATTCCCCTTTGCCATCAGTAGGGTCATTCTTAAGTTTACTTCAATGTACTCTTTTATTTTTGTCACCAATCGCTTTTCTTCAAACTGATACTGATTGGATAATTTCACCAAAATGACATTCTGCAATTTTTCGATCATAAAAGACATGATGGAAGCATCTGCCTGTCTGTCTTGCCCCATGGAAACTC
>JBCCSR010001272.1:0-2007 GCA_039199865.1 Bacteroidota bacterium | reverse complement strand
ACAATTACGCTGATGGTGCTAAAATACAATTCAATAAATTCAACTTCTTTGTTTCAGAAATAGCCCTGATTTCTGCTGGTACGGATGAGTCCAAAACAGAATTGATAGAAATTGATAAAATCGATTTGAGTTTTGACCTTAATAATCAAGCTCAAGCAGAAGAAGGCGTCACTCTGACCATTAAAGACCTTCCGGTAGGCAATTATTCTGGGATTAATATTGGCTTCGGGGTATCCGCTGACCTCAACCGTACTAAACCCACTGACTACGGCACTGGACATCCATTGAAAAGCAATTACTGGGATGGTTGGAGCAGTTATATTTTTTCGGTGATAGAAGGAGGTTATGACATGAATAATGACGGGCAAATTTTGCTTGGAGGTTCTGAAAGTGAAGGATTTACCTATCATTCTGGCACCGACGATCTATATACCAGTGGTTTTGTTGCTCAAAATATTGAATTGTCCGCCGATCAAGTGGGGCAAGTCAATTTAAAAATTGATGTCGAAAAACTATTTAGAAATAACAATCCAGAATTTGACACCAACGGCGATGGCTACCTCGATATCGAGTTGTTTAGTGGATCACATACCGATGCGCAACTGGAAATTGCTCGACAAATTATGAGTAATTTCAACAATGCCATTTCTCTTTAGTAGAACACGACATTGGATGCAAGTGCAAACTGATCATGAAAAAATGTAGTTCAGTTTGCACTTGTTGTTTAAAAGCTTATCGATTGCTATTTTACAATTTCGGAATCAAAACCGGAGTGCTTTCTTTGTAAGTTTCGTAGTCTTCTTGTCCTCCCCATTTTTTGTCGGCTTTTTCTTCGAGCATTGGAACGCCACTAACTTTAGTCAATAGTAAACTGACAAAAACGGGAGAAATCAAAGCGATCCATTGCCAACCTTGTAAAACGGGCGCAGCGATAATCGTGACCCCAAGCCAAAGTACAATTTCTCCAAAATAGTTGGGATGGCGAGAACGAGACCACAAGCCGCTTTGAATGAAGCGTTCTTTATTGTTGGGGTCTTTTCTGAATTTGCTCTTTTGGTGATCTGCTAGTACTTCGATCCCAAAACCCAGTAGCCAAACCAAGCCTCCGACTATGGCAAAACCCGCTAAAGGAACTTGCTTGGAGGCCGTGATGGCGATAAAGGCTGGAGCTGCAGTAAAAATGACCCATAGTGCTTGCAGGGTCCAGGCATTGAGAAAACGGAAAAAATCGGGTTTGAGGTGATCAAAACGATCGTCGCTGCCTGATCTAAGAATCCTGCGAAGTAGAAAGCTACCCAGCCGAGCTGCCCACACCATCACCAGAGCCGCCAAAAGGAGAGAACGAGGATCCGTTTTTTGACTCCAAACCAAAGCAAGTAGCGTCACCGTAATGTAGGTAATGCTACCAGTGATGTCATAGAACTTTTCGCTTTGAAAAAAATAGGCGGGAAGGAAAACCAACCAATTGATGCCGAAGGCAAGGGCGGCACAAAGTAGAAAAATGGGAATACCATGGAGGGTCAGTCCTTGTTGGGCACCTGCCCAGGCGACGAAGGCGCCAAGACTCGTGGCGGCGATAATGCTGATAATGGTTTGTTTCCGATTCATAAGCTAGGCATTTAACAATATGCTATTACAACTATTTGTCTAGCTTTTGGTTGACCATTAGATGAGAATACTAGATTTTTGTATCAGACAATTGGATGCAATCTTCCTTTTATGTTGAAAAATAGCTCTTTTTTCCTTCTTGGTTCGATGCTGCTGCTCTGCTGCTGGGCTTGCCGAGAATCTTCCAGACACTTACAGAAGGGAGATCTGAGGCATTGGCCCTATGCGCCAGAACCCGTGGAGGTAAAAATTCCTGCTTCTTTTTTTAAAATGGACATTCCCAAAGACAATCCGATGACCAAAGCGGGGATTGCCTTGGGGAGACGATTGTTTTATGATCCCATTTTATATGTGGATATTACTATGTATTGTTATTCATGCAACGCTTTTTCAAGGATT
>JBCCSR010001271.1:0-2008 GCA_039199865.1 Bacteroidota bacterium | reverse complement strand
CCGATGGGAAATCGTTCGTTATTGTCCGCAATCGATTTGTATTCCCAAACTTCTTTGAGCTTTCGCTCAATGATAAATTTGCGGATTTCTATCTGTAGTTTTTCAATTTTTTGAACGCCTAAAGCCCCCAAACATTCTTTTTTCAGTAACTCCAGTAGCTTATCAAACTCAATTTTTTCAAAAAAATCTTTCGGTACCAGTTCCATCTTAATACTTAATTTCCCGCAATTTGCTAATTTTCATTATAAGAAACAATGATGTGATTGAACACCAGGCAAAATGATTACCTTCGCAGTCGAAGAAAATCAATCCATTGAAAACAGATTTTGACTCAGCTCAACAACCCATTGTGAATCTAAATCAACACTAATGCGCGGAAATAGTTTTGGACAGGTATTTAAAATCAGTACTTTCGGAGAGTCTCATGGTAAAGCAATTGGGGTCATTCTTGATGGTTGTCCCGCTGGTCTTGAAATCGATGAGTCTTTTATTCAAAAAGAATTGGAACGCCGACGACCTGGCCAATCCAATATTGTTACCCAAAGAAAAGAGGGAGACCGAGTTGAAATCCTTTCCGGTATTTTTGCGGGTAAAGCAACGGGTACTCCGATCTCAATGGTGATTTACAACAAAGACGCACGATCGAAAGATTACAGTCATATTGCTAAAAAGTTTCGTCCTTCGCACGCAGATTTCACCTATCAACAAAAATATGGATTACGCGATTATCGAGGTGGTGGCCGTTCTTCTGCCCGGGAAACCGCAGCCCGAGTAGCGGCCGGAGCCATTGCCAAACTGTTTTTACGACAACATCAAATCGATATCAAAGCCTATGTGAGCCAAGTAGGTGCAATTCGCCTCTCCTCCGATTATCGCCAAGTTGACCTCCAGCAAATTGAAGCGACCCCCGTCCGATGTCCAGACCTGGAAGTCGCCGCAACAATGATTGATCACATCAAAGCCATTCGCAAAGAAGGAGATACCATTGGAGGAGTAGTTAGCGGAGTGATTCAAGGCTGTCCGGTTGGTTTGGGAGAACCCGCTTTTGATAAATTGCATGCCGATCTGGCCAAAGCCATGCTGAGCATTAATGCTTGTAAAGGATTTGAATATGGATCTGGCTTTGAAGGCGTAACGATGAAGGGGTCCGAACACAATGATCTCTTCTATCAAGAAGCGGGAAAGATCAAAACCCAAACCAATTACTCTGGTGGCATACAAGGAGGCATTTCTAATGGAATGGACGTCTATTTTCGAGTAGCGTTTAAGCCCGTAGCCACTATTGTTCAAGAACAGGCCTCCGTTGATCAAGAAGGAGAGTCCACCATTGTCACCGGTAAGGGCAGACATGATCCCTGTGTTGTTCCGAGAGCCGTACCGATTGTGGAGGCAATGGCAGCTTTGGTCATCGCAGACCATTTGTTGAGAAATCTGTCTACAAAAATCTAAGCCATGTTTTCAAATCGCATTCGAGTTTTGTTCTTGGATTTGATTGTCCTACTCACAGTGCTTACCACGTGGCAATGTAAAACGTATCCATCCCAGAACCCGCCCTTTACTTGTGTACTGCCTGCCAGCATAGATACCATCACCAACGATTGCGAATCGAATTATACTTGTACAATGGAAGCACTCATGCATTCGGCAATCCAGGTGGAAAGCAATCAATCCGTCATCAATCAACTGTCCATTGTACGGGGCAAACAAACGGTCTTCAAGATCGAACGCACTTACCAAGATCATCCGGCAATTGCCGATGATGAATTTTCAGAAAGCATTCACTTTAGTATCGACCCCAAAGTCAAATCCTTTTCATTTGATCAAAACAATCTCATCAGCAGCGGGTTGACTTATGGTATTCGTGCTTATTCAAGAGATCGGGGCTATCATATCATCGACAATGGTTGTTTGGAGGGACAGCTCACTAAAGACGGTTGGCAGATTCAACTACATTTTAGTCAGCTACTACGAACGGGAACCACGATTAAAAAATCAATTCGAGCCGTAT
>JBCCSR010001270.1:0-2013 GCA_039199865.1 Bacteroidota bacterium | reverse complement strand
GGCGCACGGGCCAAAGCGCAACGGCGTCTGGACCGGGCTTGAGTTTGCTGAAATCCCTCTCCCAAAAACCACATGTCATCCTCACCACTGCCCACCGAGAATTTGCCCTCGATGGTTTCGAACTCGACGTAGTTGATTATCTTCTCAAACCCATTTCACTAGATCGTTTTCTCAAATCATTGGGAAAAGTTTATCGCCTAGAAAATACCAGCCCTCCTCCTCTGCCCATCAACAACAATCCGGCTCCTCCCGCCTTTTTTTACATCAAATGCGATCGCCAGTTTATCAAAATCCTGCTGGATGAGGTCCTTTACATCGAAAGCCTCCGCAACCACGTCCGAATCATCACGACCACGGGGCAGTATACTACTTTGCTGGGCATCAGCCAAATGTATGAAAAACTCCCCCCACAACACTTTATTCGCATTCACCGGAGTTACATCATTGCGCTATCAAAGGTACAGCGTTTTTCGCCGACCAATGTATCGATTGGGGAGCAATTGTTGCCGATTGGGCAGCGGTATCGGGAGGCAGTGTTGAAGCGTTTGGGGGTGGATTTGATTTGAGGATTCCGTAAAACTCATCACCTACAAGTCGGAAATTCCCCCTTTTGGGGATCACCTATCGTCCATTATTTTCTTGATTTCTTTGCTATTTAAGTGAAAAACAAAGTACGTCACTTGCATCATATGTCAAAAATGACGTACTTTGTGGAAGTATGACAAAAAAGTCATAGGACATATTTGACATAGATTAAGTGATCTTATTATGAAAAACAAAATTGGCTCCCCTGTTTACGGAAATAACTTCCTCTTTAGAGAAAAACTACTCAGAATGGGTTTAAGATTGATGCAAAACGGCAATAGCTTTTTAATGCTAGGTATTCGCCGAACGGGTAAGAGTTCATATCTCAAACAAGTTGCCTATTTAATTCGCGTAGACAATCCAAGTCGTCAGACGATAGAGATCGATTGTTCTACCTATCAAAGTGTATTGGATTTTTACAAAGGCTTGTACTCCGCTATGCCCAAGCCCATGCGCGTCCGATTTAAGAAGATGCTCGAAGGGAGTAAAATGCTTCCCAAAAAAGTCATCGACTTTATTACCGACATCGTAGGTAGTGTGGGTTTTGGGGAGACCAAAATTGACTTTAAGGACAAAATGATGGCCTACAATCAAGCCTTCGAAGATTTGGTCAAAGATTTCTTTCAATCTGAAAAAAATGGTCAAGTTTTTCTGTTCATTGATGAATTGCCTTTTTTCTTTGAAAATATTTCCAAAGATGATGAGGGAAAAACCAAAGAAATACAAATGTTACTGACCAATCTGCGGAATTGGCGAGATGCAGGTATTCCAATTGGCATCACCGGCTCTCTCAACTTGCACCAACAATTGGAATACTTAGGCTTATCTCGTAAACTGCTGGCAGGCTTGAATACCATTACCCTCGACACTTTTACCCGAGCAGAAAGTGAAGCATTGTTTACCAGGTTGTTGGCCAATAAACATTGTGATTGGTGGACGGAGGAAATCACCCACAAACTGCTGGACCTCCTCCCCGACTACATTCCTTACTTTTTACAGTATGCTTTCAATACCATTATCGTCAATGAATGTAAAACCGCCAATGAGGTGGAAGAAGTCTATAATAATGACATCATTCCTGGATTGATCAAAGACTTTATGTATCAATTTGAAGAAAGATTGAAATTTTTCGATCATTCGGACAGAGCAGCTGCCATGATTCTACTAGACCACATCGCCAAAATGGGTACTCCTAATCTTGTTGCTTTGCAAACCAAAATTGGAAAGAGCTTCGACTATAAAGTACTGATCAGTTTAATGGACTATGAATTTATAACGCTGTCTGGTCAACAGCAATATACTTTTACGCTCAACATCATCAAAAATTGGTGGAAACAAAAACGAAACCTCTAACACTATGAATTACATTGCCAAATTCAATCCCTACGACATGTCAGATGAAATTATTCTGACCGTAGCTACTGGCCG
>JBCCSR010001269.1:0-2016 GCA_039199865.1 Bacteroidota bacterium | reverse complement strand
TTGAGACAAATTCAAACGACTGGAAGCCCCCTCTTCTGACCCCAATACCGCAACGTAGGGATTGGCTGCGACTTGCAAAATGGTCATGCCCCCCGCAAGAATAAAATAGGCCAACATAAAAATGCCAAAGACTCGAAACGAGGCCGCAGTATAAAACAATAACCAACCCACACCCATGGTCAAAAGGCCCAAAATAATTCCTCTTTTGTAACCAATTTTAGATAAAATATAACCCGCTGGTATGGAAAGAAGAAAATAAGCACCAAAAAAAGCAAACTGAACCAAACCCGCTTCAAAATAAGATAAGGTAAACAGTTCCCTAAGTCTAGGAATCAATGAATCTACCAAGACAGTGATAAAGCCCCACAAAAAGAAGAGGACGGTCAATAAAATGAAGGAATTTCTGTAGGATTTTGCGCTATCCATTCAATTTTTCGTTTTGTTCTATAAAGTTGTATTAAAAACACCATTGGCGGTATTCAAGCTCCGTTGGAAGGGACAAATTACTTATTTGACGACAATCTCATCGATAAAAATCCAGGTTTTTCCATCGTATTGATGTCCCAAATGCCATTCTGGAATATCCCCCAGTTTTTTAGCAATAATTTTGATGTATTGATACTCTTTTGATGCTAAATCAAAAGCATACTTTTTAATCTGTACGTCCTCATCGGGAACAGCTGCATCAATCTTATATTTCTGGATACTTTTAAAGTTTCGACCATCTTTTGATGCCAAACATTCCACCTCGGTAGGATAAAAGATCCAACTCCTCTGGTCCAATAAAAAATTGACCTCAACATTGCTGACACTTCTCCTCTTTCCCAAGTCCATGGTGGCATTGACATCATTGTCCCAGTAGCCTTGCCAAGTTCCCGTACGATAATCTAATGCTCCCAGGATGCCATCAATCAATGCATCATCTCCACCGGCATTGTACTGGTTGGAATATTCCGTTGCCAATTTCAAACTGATATTGGGATCGATTTTGAACAGTCGCGTCGTCACTTCCGCACTTTTTTGTCCTGCTTTTTCAGCATAAATGCTAAGATTGGTCGGCTCTGATAATTCGATGGGCCCTTCATATTTCAGGTAATCGGCATCATCAATTCGGTAAAAAATACTTGCCTGCTCATCGATGCAGTTCAAACTGATTTTAGTCGATGTTTTAAAAGCGATCTCTCCTTTTTCGATAAATGGTGCAGGAGTAATGAGGTGTTGATCGATATCTGTTACCGGAATGTGTTGGTCTTCTGTTCCCCACTCAGAAGGATTCGGCCCCATTTGCAGACGCAACAAACCGCCTTTCATGATGTCCGCATGTTTTAAATAGGAATACGGATAAGGCTTCCCATTTAGTTGAGCAGATTGGATATAAATGTTTTTGGGGCTAAGTTGCTCGGCGATGATGTTGAATTGTTGGCCATTTTCCAGATGGATGGCAGCCTTTTCAAACAAGGGAGAACCAATAATGTACTGGTTATTTCCCGGAGATACCGGATAAAAACCAAGGCTACTCAAGATGTACCAGGCACTCATCTGACCACAATCTTCATTACCAGAAATTCCATCCGGAGCATTGGTGTACATTTTGGTGAGAATCTCGTTGACTCTCTTTTGGGTTTTATGAGGTTTGTTGATAAAATTGTAAAGGTAAGCAATGTGGTGGCTCGGTTCATTTCCATGCGCGTACTGCCCAATCAAGCCCGTAATGTCTTTCATATTGATGCCCGAGGCTTCGGAATTGGCAGTAAACAATTCATCCAGTTGACTTTCTAAAGCCAACTTCCCTCCCATCAGTCGAATGAAGCCACTGATATCCTGAGGGACGTAGAAACTGTATTGCCAAGCGTTGGCTTCCGTATAGTTAAAATTGACCTCGTAAGGATCGAAAGGAGTATACCAAGTATTTCGAAAGCGGCCTCTCATAAACTTTGATGCAGGATCAAATATATTTTTGTAATTCTGGGCACGTTGAAGGTAATTTTTGTAGTCGTCCGATTTCTTCATCGACTT
>JBCCSR010001268.1:0-2023 GCA_039199865.1 Bacteroidota bacterium | reverse complement strand
CTTTTTGAAAACTTTGGTCTTCTATAAGCATAAGGCTCGGTGGGCATTAAAAAGAAAAGGCTTCGATGAACGGAATTTTAACACTAGCGATTCATCGAAGCCACCTGGACCTTAGAAATATTTGAAGTTATGTCCATTCTTTATTTTATGAAGGGTATGATAAATCAAATTGATCACATCTTCAACATCGTTTTTATGGGCCATTTCTACGGTCGTATGCATATAACGGAGGGGGAGAGAAATCAGTGCCGAGGGGACTCCTCCGTTGGAATAGGCAAAGGCATCGGTATCGGTTCCCGTACGGCGAGAGGCCACCTCTCTTTGCAGGGCAATATTGTTTTCCTCCGCAGCCTCGATAATCAGGTCGAGCAGTTTGTTGTGAACTGCTGGGGCGTAGGTAATGGAGGGGCCTTTGCCTCCCTTGACATCGCCAATTTTCTTTTTGTTGACCAGGGGAGTATGCGTGTCGTGAGTAACGTCCGTGACGATGGCGACATTGGGTTGGATGTTGTGCGCAATCATCTCCGCACCGCGCAAGCCAATTTCTTCTTGGACGGAGTTGACGATGTATAAGGAATAGGGGAGTTTCGCTTTGTTTTTGGCCAAAAGGCGTGCTACTTCCGCAATACAAAATCCGCCCATTCGATTGTCGAGGGCCCTTCCTACGTAATAGCGATCATTGAGGATCATCATTTGATCATCAAAGGTCACTACACAACCAACGTGGATGCCCATTGCTTCTACTTCTGCCTTATCTTTGGCTCCCACATCGATAAAGATATTTTCAACACTTGGCGTAAGTTTGGCATCCGATCCTTTTCTGACGTGGATGGCGGGCCACCCAAAAATGCCTTTGACGACTCCCTTTTTGGTGTGAATGTTGACGCGTTTGGAGGGAGCAATCAGATGATCTGAGCCCCCGTTGCGGATCACATTGATAAAGCCATCATCAGAAATGTAATGTACAAACCAGGAGATTTCGTCTGCATGTCCTTCGATGACCACTTTGAACTTTTTTCCGGGATTGATGACACCGTAGGCCGTCCCGTAATTATCGATTTCCCATTTATCGATATAGGGTTTGATATAGCTTAGCCATAATTTTTGTCCTTCTGACTCGAAACCTGTGGGAGAGGCATTATTCAGATACTTTTCGAGAAAGTTGATTGATTTTTTTGTGAGAATTGACATATTCTAATAATCTCTTATGAAAGATAGTTTCGTTTTTCAAAGCCTAAAGTCGAAGCTAGTTGGCTTGGCAATGGAGGAGTCCACTTATCGTGGTCATCAATTGCCAATGGTGTACTCATTTGATTGGCCGGAAAGGCCCCATTTTTCCGGAGCCTTGCGCCAGGCCTGTAGGGAGGATTGATCGGCAGCACTAATGTAACCAGATTTTACAGCTTCTTCAACTAAAATCTGATAATTTGTCAGGGTTTGGAATGGGCAGTCTGCAGCTGCGAAGGCATCTTGAGCCCTGGCAAAACCATAGCTAAAGATGGCCAGAACGCCTTCTACGTGGCAACCTCTGTCTCGTAGGACTTTAACCGCCTCTAGGCAACTCCCCCCCGTAGAGATCAAATCTTCGATGACCAAAATGCGTTCATTACCGCGCAATTCACCCTCAACTCGATTTTGTCGGCCATGGCCTTTGGCTTTGCTTCTGACATAAACAAAGGGAAGGTCCATTGCGTGGGCCAACAAAGCTCCATGAGCAATTCCAGCCGTGGCAACACCGGCAATCATATTGAATGATCCCATTCCTTGAGCCGTTTCTCGCAGGGCTTGAATCACGGATCGTCGGATGTTGGGATAAGAAAGAACAATTCGGTTGTCGCAGTAAATGGGGGATTTGATTCCGGAAGCCCAAGTAAAAGGGTTTTGAGGACTCAATTTTATTGCCTTAATTTGTAAAAGTTTCGAGGCAATTTCGGTTGATGATGGGCTTACAGTCTGGTCCATAATGGTATAAGGGATAAATAATCTTAAAGCGCCGCAAATGTACAAAATATATATTAATGAG
>JBCCSR010001267.1:0-2032 GCA_039199865.1 Bacteroidota bacterium | reverse complement strand
GGTTTTTGTCAACGCCAATGCTCAATTGCGAAAAGATCATGGCTACAACTTTGAAGTTCCTGCTAGTAGTCAGATCAAAAGAGCGAAACCCATTCCCCTCAAAGCGATGGGACGCTTTAACCACGAGGCCGTTTGTGTGGATCCCAAAACGGGAATTGTTTACCAAACAGAGGATCGGCCAGATGGGCTGTTTTATCGCTTTCTTCCCAATACCCCGGGCCAATTGCACAAAGGAGGAAAGTTGCAGGCCTTGATGATCAAAGACCAAAAGGGAAAGGATACGCGCAATTGGGAAAAAGTTGATCTCATTCCCAGAAGCCCTTTGGAAGTAAAGTGGATTGACGTTGGAGATATCGATACGCAAAAAGATGATCTACGCTTGATTGGATATGAACGAGGGGCCGCACGTTTTGCTCGGGGCGAAGGAGCCTGGTTTGGAAAGGGAGAACTTTATTTTGCCTGTACCAATGGTGGCGCTACCAAAACGGGGCAAGTCTTTCGCTATCGTCCAAGTGAACAAGAGGGGCAAGTTGGTGAACAGCAAAATGGAGGACGTCTGGAGCTCTTTCTCGAACCCAACGACAGTGCCCTGCTTACCTATTGCGACAATCTCACCGTAGCTCCTTGGGGAGATATCGTACTTTGTGAGGATCGCGGCAACCCCAATATTGTTGGGGTAACACCCGAAGGAAAATACTATCGGTTTGGCGAAAATATCGGCTTTGAATCCGAATTCGCGGGTGGTGTTTTTTCTCCTTCCGGAAAAACTTTTTTCGTTAACATTCAACATGCAGGACTTACCTTAGCCATTCAAGGACCTTGGCAAAAATCACTGGGTTGAATCCTTAAAGATTGATTGGTTGACAAACAAAGATTTGTTTATCTGAGTGATCATCAAAGGCCCCTTCGGCAAAATCACCAAACTTATGGAGAACTTCAAAGCCACTCCACTTGAGATAGGCATCTAGTTCTCGGGGAAAAAACAGTCTCATATCCAAATTTTGAACAGAATCAAATTGACCATTGATCGAGTAGTGCCACTCAATGCGATTCATTTGACTGCTACTGCAATAGTTCATCGTTTGTCTGATCTGTACTTCTCGCCCATCTACAGTGGTATATTGGGCTATTTCCTTTGGCTGCTTCGTTCCTTCAATGATGTATTCAAGATTGGGGTTAAAACAATCCAAGAGGAATAAACCTCCTGGGATGAGATGATTTTTAACCACCTGTAGGGCTTGGATCAAATCTTCGTTGCGGTACAAATGATGAATCGAATTAAAGGGAATAAAAATGAAGTCGTACTGCTGAGACAAATTCATGACTCTAACATCCGCTTCGATAAATTTGACTTGCAAGCCTAGTGCAGTTGCCTTCGCTTTGGCCGCTTCGAGCATGGAGGTAGTGTAATCCACGCCAGTAATGGAGTATCCATCCGCTGCAATCGGGATGGTCAGCCGACCCGTTCCACAACAAAGTTCAAGGATGGGTACAGCTTTGTCTTTGGGCAACCATCGCTTGTAAAATGATAAATCAGCCAGATCCGTATTCATCCCGTCATAAATCTGGGCATCATAAATCAAATCGCCAACTTTATAATTGTATTGTCTATCGTTTTTCACTTTCTGGGAATTCTTTTTAGATCAAGGGGAGAGAAAAAACTCCGAGGCCATGCCGCAAGCCAATCACGTCCTTGCGAAGCTTTACATTCATTCGGTAATGTCGGGACAAAGTTTCTGGTAAAAAGTCTTGAGTTTTAAGGCTTCCCTTTCCCAGGTATACTGCTGCTTTGCCAATCGACAATTGGTTTTTAAGGTATGGTAAAGAGATTCATCTTCCAATAATTGCTGGATAGCACCGAACAAGTGCTCTTCTTCCAAATTCTCAATGAGCAGTGCCACCTCAAATTCCTGATTGATGCTTTGGTATTCTGGAAAAGCCATATGAATGGCAGGGATCTCCTGTTGGATGTAATCAAAAGTTTTGTTGGCCAAGGAATAATAATAATTGAGCCCTTTGTTTTCCAGTAAGT
>JBCCSR010001266.1:0-2035 GCA_039199865.1 Bacteroidota bacterium | reverse complement strand
GGGGTAAAAATCTGTCATCAGATTTTTACAGGACTCGGTATTCGAGATCTTCGAAGTTGCCGCTAAATTCGATAATCAGGGAGTTGCAACAAGCGGGTAAGCGGTACTTTTGAATTTAAAGTAGAACGTTTTGACGCCAGTGGCAACTCCCTGATTATCGAATTTAGCGGCAACTTCGAAGATCTCGAATACCGAGTCCTGTAAAAATCTGATGACAGATTTTTACCCCCACCAAATTGAATCATTTTTGCATCAATCCTAAATCAAAATATCATGATCACAAGTACCCTATCCTCCCAACAGCTAATGGAAATGGAAGACAATTATGGTGCCCATAACTATCATCCACTTCCAGTAGTATTGGCAAAAGGTGAAGGCGTCCATGTATGGGATGTTGAAGGAAAAAGATACTATGATTTTCTTTCTGCCTACTCTGCTGTCAATCAAGGGCATTGCCATCCCCAAATCATTCAAGCACTGAAAGCGCAAGCGGATAAATTGACGCTTACCTCGCGTGCTTTTTACAATGACGTTTTAGGACGTTACGAAAAATACATCACCGAATATTTTGGTTACGATAAAGTACTCCCCATGAACACGGGGGTTGAAGGTGGGGAAACTGCGATCAAGATTTGCCGGAAGTGGGCCTACGAAATCAAAAAGGTCCCTACCAACCAGGCAAAGATCATTTTTGTTACTGGTAATTTTTGGGGCCGTACCCTTGCAGCCATTTCCTCTTCAACGGATCCAACCAGTACTACTGGTTTTGGTCCTTATATGCCCGGTTATGTGTTGATTCCCTACAATGACATTCCAGCTTTGGAAAAGGCACTCGAGGATCCCAACGTTGCCGGTTTTATGGTCGAGCCCATTCAAGGAGAGGCAGGAGTTGTCGTTCCCGATGATGATTACCTCAGAAAGGCCTATGATCTTTGTCAACAAAACAATGTACTCTTTATTGCCGATGAAGTGCAAACGGGGATTGCTCGAACGGGTGAACTGATTTGCTGTGATCACCATGGTTTCAAGCCTGATATTCTCGTTTTGGGTAAGGCCCTCTCCGGTGGAGTTTTCCCAGTTTCAGCGGTACTGACCAAAAACGAAGTGATGGATTGTATCCGGCCGGGGGAGCATGGTTCTACCTTTGGAGGCAATCCGCTTGCTTGTGCAGTGGCGATGGCCGCTTTGAAAGTAGTCAAGGAAGAAGGATTGGCAGAAAATGCGGAACGCCTTGGCCGCTTGTTTAGAAAACGGATGAATCAATTGGCAGAAAAGTCGGATTTGGTCGTACTGTCCAGAGGAAAAGGCTTGTTGAATGCCATTGTCATCAATGATACCGAAGATAGCTCTACTGCTTGGGACATCTGTATGGCCCTCAGAGATAATGGCTTGTTGGCTAAACCGACACACGGCAATATCATTCGCTTTGCTCCTCCCCTGGTAATGACGGAAGCACAATTGATGGATTGCTGCGATATCATCGAAAAAACCATTCTAAATTTTACAGTCTAGGCGACTACAAAATATAAATGGTAAAGGCTGCTTCACTTCGGTAAAGCAGCCTTTCTAATGCCTTTTTTAACTGTGTTGAATATGCCCAGTCGCAAACTTCACTCAATGATAAAAATTTAAGCCCACACTAAGCATCTGCCTTTTGCTTGGAAAAGGAAAAGTGGAAGCGTGTTCCTTTGTCCACTTCACTCTCTACCCAGATCGCTCCACCGTGCTGCTCAACAATTCGCTTACAAACAGCTAGTCCGATTCCAGATCCCTGGTATTCACTTTTAGCATGTAGCTTTTTAAACAGCTCAAAGATCTTATCGTAAAAGTCTTGTTTGATGCCGATGCCATTGTCTGCAACCGTAAAGTACCAAAAGTTTTCATCCTCCTGACCACTGATCTCAATGACGCATTCTTCCGTTTTTTTCCTAAACTTGATCGCATTGGCAATCAGGTTTTGAAAAATCTGTTTGAACTTGGTTTTATTGGCCACCACTTGCGGTGGAAGTGATTTTAATTTGATCTTGGTTTGCGT
>JBCCSR010001265.1:0-2042 GCA_039199865.1 Bacteroidota bacterium | reverse complement strand
CAAAACCTTTTCCATGACTTTTTTACTGGCCCCCATTACATTGACGGGATTCGCCGCTTTATCAGTAGACACCGAAAACAAATTTTCTGGTGGATTTTGCAAAGCCAGATCAAGCAAAAGTTTGGTATTGTAGACATTATTGCGAATCATGGCTTCAATCGCCAGATGATCTTTTTCGCTGCGGACATGCTTGTGGGCAGCAAAACAGGCAATGGTATCAAATTGATGCGATTGGAAAAACTTTTGGAAAATACTGCTCCCAAAATCGAAAGGATAAGTAATGTAAGTGGGCGGTACAAATTCATTGTAAGCACTCCGCAAATCACGGGTCAATTCCGTCAGACCATTTTCGCTGTAATCTACCACGTATAAAGCGCCAGGGCGAAAAGGCAGGATGGCCTTGATGAATGACGATCCAATCGTTCCCGCGCCTCCGATAACTAAAATGGATTTTCCCTGAATCGATTTTTGTAAAGCCTCCCGATTGTCTTCGATGTCATTCAGAAACATACTTTCCGAACGCCGAGTAATAAACTTCTTAATAAAAGCGTCTATATTAAAATTCAGCATGATTCCGTTATTTTTTGAAAAACAGCAGTTATGGTTTCTGAAACACTTGACAATTGTTCGTCGCTAATGCTCACCGAGCAGGGAATGCTCAAACACTCCTGATGGATCGTGCGAGAATGGTCGTGTTCAGTATAATAAATATGATTGGTAAACATGGGCAGTTGATTCATCGGGGTCCAAAACGGACGGGCAATGATCTTTTCTGCCTTTAAGGCTTCCAAGAGTTGAGACTGCTCCCGACTCTGAATGGTCACCAACCAGCAATTAGAATCAATGTATTCTTCGACTTTCTGAAATCGGATGTCTCCTATCCCTTCCAATTTTTCCCGATAAACCCGATCAATGTATTTTTTCTTTTCAATGAAAGTGGGCAATTGTTCCATCTGAGCTACCCCCATTGCTGCGAGTACATTGACCAAACGATAATTGAATCCGATTTCGTCGTGCCAGTACGTTTCTGGATTGACTTTGGCTTGGGTGGTCAGGTGCTTGGCGCGTTTTGCCAGTGCTTCATCATCGGTTACCATGACGCCACCGCCCCCCGTGGTAATGATTTTATTGCCATTGAAACTAAAAACACCCATTTTCCCCAAATTACCAGAGTGCTTGCCTTTGTAATAAGACCCCAAGGATTCACTGGCATCTTCAACAATATCGATGTTTTTCTTGGATACAATGGTTTGCAAACGCTCCATATCACACATATTACCCAAAACGTGAACTGGCATGATGGCCCGAACAACTTTACCCGTAGATTGGCAGACACAGGCTCCCTCATCGTTCATCCTACACTCTTCCTCGACAAAGCGCTCCAACAAATCCAAATCCATTTGCCAAGTATGCGGATCAACATCAATGAAGATGGGTGCTGCTCCAGTGTAAGCTACACTGTTGGCACTGGCAATAAAGGTAATATTGGGAACAATCACATGATGGTCTCGATTGACGTCTAAAACGTGTAGCGCCATATGCAAACCTGATGTTCCATTGGAAGCAGCTATCCCGTATTTCGCTCCCGAAAATTCGGCAACCATTTCTTCAAAGCGAGTCACATAACTACCAGCAGAGGACACCCAGCCGGTATCCAGACACTCTTTGACGTATTTCCATTCGTTACCGTCGAGATGAGGGATGGATAATGGTATCATATTATTGGTTTTATTTTCTTTAAGTAATGGTTCAAAATAAGGAAGGAGTAACGAGCATTCACCCGTGATCAATTGCTTAAATCAAACAAGTTGTAGCCTAATTTCTTTAGATTGGTCCTCAACAAATCGCTGAGCCCTTGATATTCTTTTTCACTTAGATTGGCTTTCGATTTTCCAACGCTTCCCTTTTTGATTTTCGAAATATCAAATTGATCAGCTTCCAGATCCAAGAAATTTGCGATGGACTCGACCGTTTGTGCTGTATTTTCTATGAATGCCTCATAGTGAACAATCATACTTTGTTTTTGTACCAGGTGTGCATCT
>JBCCSR010001264.1:0-2044 GCA_039199865.1 Bacteroidota bacterium | reverse complement strand
GGTACAAGCCTCTACTGACCCCGTCTCTATTGCGGGTTACACCATGGAATTTACCAACGGTGAAATCGTCATGGAGTATACGGCTAAAAAGCTTGACGGAGAAAGTGTAAGCCTCAACCTTGTAGGTGGATTGGCGACCAACTGGCGATACGCTTACTTACAAGGCGTATGGACTAAGGAAGAGTTTGGTTTGGAAAAAGATACACTTGATATTGATGTTTTTGAAGAAAAATTTGATGGAGAGGTTAGTTTTGCTGATCCCAAATTAATGGTGACTTTAGAAAACTCTTTTGGTTTTCCAGTGATGGCCAAGATCAATACGCTACAAATGATCGATGAATTTGGTCAGGTATTGGAATTAGAAAGTACATTGTTTGCCCAAGGACTCCATCTCGATTATCCAAGTATGGGACAAACCAACCAAAGTAGAACAACTACCATTACCTTTGATCGAACCAATTCTAATATTGTGGAATTGCTCAATAGCCAACCCCAACAAATCATCTATGATTTTGCCGTAGTCATTAACTCGGAAGAGGACACTAGCACTCCAGGTTTCATCACCGACGATAGCAAGGTCAAAGTAAGCATTCGTACGGAAGTGCCCGTCTATGGCACTTTAGCCAATTTAAGTGTAGAAAATGTTGTCGATAATGATTTGAATGATACAGAAGAGGTAGAAAGCATTGAATTGAAGCTGATTACCGACAACGGTCTTCCACTCAATTTAGATCTGCAATTTCATTTTCTCGATCAAGATCAAAATGTCATTGGTTCTCTTTTTGAAAGTGATATTCATCCGTTGAATGCCGCTAGCGTTGATGGAGATGGAAACGTAAGTCAGTCTTCCCGAATGGTGACCACCATACCGATTTCTCCGACACAAATGACCATGCTTAAAGCCAGTCAAAAGTTAATGATGGTGGCTGGAATCTCTACCTCAAACGATGGTACTGCTCCCGTTCGGATGAATAGAAATCAAAATTTAGAGGTTCAGCTTGGCGCCATCGTCAAGGTAAAAAAATAATTTTTTCTTGACTGATTGCTTTAGTCAAAAAATCAAAAAGAAGACAAATGAAAAAAAGAATTCTACCTATCCTCCTCTTTTGTTGTTTGGCATTTTTAAGCTCAGCGCAAGATTTGGGTTTGCATAGCATGAAAAATGTCTGGCAAAACAACAAAACAAATCCGGCAATGATTGGTCATGCTAAATTTGGGTTTACCTTACCTGGTTTTACGGCCAACTTAGGCAATTCCGCCTTCAGCTATAATGATTTGTTGAGCACCAATAGTGATGGAGAAACCGTCCTCAATGGCAATCAATTTGTTGGCCTTCTAGCGGATCAAAATTCGGTATGGGCGCGAACCGATATTGAAACTTTCAACGTACATTTCGGAGGAGAGCAGTGGCGCGTATTCCTTCACCATTCTTTTCGCTCGGAGTTTTCGGCAGATTATCCAAAAACTTTGGCCCAATTGGTTTTTGAAGGCAATGCTCAATTTGCAGGGCAGACCATCAACATTGCGCCTTCCTTCAATGGCACGGCCTACAGCGAAATTGGTATTGGAGGAGCCATTCAATTTACCCAAGTCACCGTTGGCGCAAGATTAAAAATGCTCAACGGAATGGGGAATGTTTCCAATGATCAAAATTTAGCTAGTCTGTATACTGATGATCAAGGCATTTATGAATTGACCCTCGAATCCGATTATCGAATCAACTCCGCGGGGATGGTCGACATCATAGGATTAAGCGATTCGAATCAAGACACAGAAGTCAATATCAACAATCCTAACCTTAGTCCATTTGGTTCTAACAAAGGATTTGCTATTGACCTTGGCTTGACTTATCAGTTGAGCGAACGATGGCAGGTGGCCGCGAGTGTCCTCGACTTTGGAAAAATTACCTGGAAAGAGAATACCAAAAATTTCGTTAGCCAAGGCAATTATACGTTCAAAGGAATTGATTTGATAGAGGTGATTGAAGATGATTCTATGGCTTTTGAGAATACCTTGGATACTTTATCTGATATTTTTAATTTTC
>JBCCSR010001263.1:0-2049 GCA_039199865.1 Bacteroidota bacterium | reverse complement strand
TCCTTATCTCTGAATGACTATCTTTTTTGTGGCTACTTCATCGGCATGAACCAGTCGCAACAAATAAGTTCCATTTGATAGGTCGGAAACATCAATGCGGGTGTTGGCGAAGCGGTCTTCTGATTCATTTTCAATTTGTCTCAACAGCTTTCCACTCAGGTCAAAAAGCTGAATTGACCATGCTCCCAGTCGCTCCGACTTACTCCATTCCAAATTGATGACCTCTTGTGCTGGATTTGGATAAATTTTTAAATCGTTCCATGGGGAATTTACTTGTACTTCAGGAGCAGCAGGGGGATCAATTCTTTGACTTCTACCTCTACAGGGAGCATAGATATTTTCGCATTTTTGGGCCACACAACCTTCTGCATCGATTACACTGAGACACACTTCAACGATGCCGCCCAGTGGACTAACAAAGAAACTGGCACTCGGATTTTGACTATTGCTAAACGGGGCACCGTTTTCCGTCCAAGTCCAACCAACAATTGGGCTAGAGGAAGAACTCTCGTCGGTAAAGTTAACGCTACAATCTTGTCCCACTAAAATAGAGGACCAAGTACCCGTCACCGGATCAAATAGAAATTCAAAGACACCAGAGCAGGAGCCACAATCATAGGAAAAATCGGCATCGATCTCACAGCCATTGCAGTTGATTAAAATCGATTCGGTGATGATCTCAAGACAGCCATTTCCATTGACTGTGGTCAAGGTAACCGTGTATTCTCCGGGGGCTAGGTATTCGTGCATTGGCGAAGGCTCATCTGCTCCACACAAGGTGTTTCCATCTCCAAACTCCCAGTAATACCACTGCTTGTCGTCAAGGTCACACTCCAGGGTGAAACTTACCTTGGTACAGTTGGCATCTGTGCCAATATTGTAAAACAAAAGATCATCCGTGGCGTCGGTACATCCAGTGATGATAAAGTTATCGAATAGAATTCTTGGTGGCTCTTGTAAAGCATCTACCTGGGGATTTTTCCCTCCTTTAGGATCGGCATTTTCTCCTTGCAATTCGCCCTTATTGATCAGGTCGGCCTCATCGAAAAAGCAGGGTGAATTGGAAAGTACGGGGACGTCTTCGGTGTAGCTTGCCGTGCTCCACCCAAATGGAAAGGAGAGAAAATCACCTAAAACAACATTTCCTACAAAGCTGAAATTACCAAATCCCGAGGCGTGGAGATTAACCTGCCCTCTCATGTATAATTCACTACATAAAGTTGTCCGATGGTCAACACTTACGTTGAGACGTTGACCCGGAAAAATTTTGCCGCCAAGGGTATTCCGAATGCGGTTTTTATTAAAATTACTGAACCCTGCACTAGTCAGCGCATAGAACTCACCATCAGAGGCCGTAATATTTTGTTGCGAGGGATTTCCAGGATTACACTGTATTAGACTTATTACTGAACTGCTGCTGGCATTGGTGGTCCAATGCGCAACTTCACCATCGATGAAATAGGCCCCGTCGATGCCACTTGGTGTGTTGTCTTCAAAACTGCCGTTCTGGACATAACTTTGGCCATACAAATTACAGCTAAATAAAAATAGTAAAGAGCATAAGATTGAAATTTTCATAAGTTTAGAATTGTTTTGTTAAGTTAATGATCGTTTTTGAATACGCTACTTGACTTTGCTTAAGGACCCACTTCTAGCAATACAAAAGGAGCGTTTTCTTTTGTAGATATAGCTCTACTGACTCAACTAATAGTCACCAGTCGAGCAAGTCAAAGCAATGGAGCAATAAGATGAGTCAAATAGATGATTTTCCTGCTAGAACATCCATGATTCTACAAGGGTGGAATACAGAAAATCAACTCACTTTGTGAAAGACAATTGTTGTGGGGTATACCCTAGGAATTGAACTCAACTACCTAACTGTCCAAAAAACCATTTCGCTGCATGGACTTGTTTTTTGTCAAAGAAATAATTAGAGGGTTTTTAAAGTATAGCGTTATGTTTCTGTTGTCGGAATTTTAAAATTAAATTGTTATAAAATTTGACTGCTTTTCAATAAGCCCAATCCTCTTTGTTCTGGGGCATGCTTTC